>JBBKVU010000655.1:0-8461 GCA_037968595.1 Comamonas sp. | reverse complement strand
GGCACCGGCCAGCATGATCAGGCCGCCGACCAGGCGGCGCGCCACGGTGGCCGGCCGCAGACGCCGGGCTGCGGGCTTGCGGGAGGTGGTGCTGAAAGAGAAAGCCATGGAGAACTCCTTTTCTGTCAACGCGACTGCGGCCCCCCGCCCGCCGTGCGGCAGGCGGGCGGCAACGACTATCAGGCGTAGGCGCTGCTCATTGCCAGCGCGCCATTGACACCCGAAGGGAAGAACCCGCCCTTGGCGGCCGCATCCTTGTTCAGGTAGACGATGTTCAGCACGTCGCCCGGCGAGCGGCTGTAGGCAATGCCATTGGCGTCCAGCGGCACGATGTTGGAGGTCGTGGCATCGCCCGTGATGCCCTGGTCCACATCGGTGGCGCCGTCGAGGCTGTCGCGCGCATTGGAGATCGCCCCCGCCGCATCGCGCAGCGCCGGCGCTGCCAGCCCCTTGGCGTACAGCACGGTGCGCACCAGACCGGCGTGGTAGGCCTCGGCCGCCAG
The DNA here is from genome assembly GCA_037968595.1 of Comamonas sp. Classification (GTDB taxonomy): domain Bacteria; phylum Pseudomonadota; class Gammaproteobacteria; order Burkholderiales; family Burkholderiaceae_C; genus Comamonas. The sequence goes on along the minus strand of JBBKVU010000655.1, from coordinate 7,958 downwards.
AATGCCGGCGGCCGCTTCCAGGTAGGTCTTGTTGGTGATCAGCGGCGCCGCGCCCTTGTAGGCCGTCACTCCCACGTCCTCGAAGATGAACGCCCCCAGCAGGAAGTTCTCGTCGCTCGCATAGGGATCGAAAGCCACGCCCGGCCCCACCAGGCCCGCGGCGCGCGCGGCCACCGAGAAGGCGCCGTTCGGATCCGTTCCGCCAATGTCGATCTGCGGCTGAGCCACCGCGGCCGAGCCCAGGGCCTGGCGCAAAAAGGCCACATGGGCAATCTCGTCCTGGGCGATTTCCTTGGCGTACTGCGCCACCACGGGATCGCGAAAGGACACGGCGCGCCCGCCGATGACCGCCCCCTGCGTGCCCTTGCCGCCTTGCAGGTTGGCCGCCAGACCGGTGCCGAACACTGCGTAGTGATAGAACTGCGACTCCAGATATTCCAGGTTGAGCGCGAAGTTCAATATCTCCTCGTCGGTCGGCCCCGAAGCCTGGGCAATCGCATCGCCCCCGCCGCCGCCGCAGGCGGTCAGGATCGCGCCGCCCGCCATGCCCACCGCCACCCCTCCGGTTTTGCGGAAGAAATGGCGCCGGTCTTCGAGCTTCTGCGCGCGTTTTTGCAAGACACCTATCAACACTGATTCGTCGGACATGGAAATTCCTCTCGATTCGCGTCAAACGCGAGTACCAACGTGAGAATGCGCCCGGCTGAGAGCGCACGGTGTGGCAAGCAGTGGCCTCGCTGGAAAGAAGAAGCCGACATCCCTTGCTGTCAGTGGGTACGCAGCAGGGGAAGCGATTGGATTCACATTTCTTGAAAAATCTTCGCCAGCGCGCAATTCTTCGGCGCCGCGGCTGCAAAACCTGGCCGTGCGAAAAATTCTTGAATCCAAAGCCTGGGGGTGCTGCGTATTCATTGCAGCCGAAACGCTTCGGCGTCCACCCCACCTCAAGGAGCTTTCCATGACAACGACCCAAACCACCCGCAAGATCGCCTCGTTCAGCCTTGCCCTCGTCATGTCAGCAGCGTCCGTCGCGGCCATGGCGGATGTGATGGTCGGCGGCGCGCCCATGCTGGCGTCCAAGGACATCATCGACAACGCCGTCAACTCCAAGGACCACACGACGCTGGTGGCCGCGGTCAAGGCCGCCGGCCTGGTCGACACGCTCAAGAGCCCGGGCCCGTTCACGGTGTTTGCCCCCACCAACGCCGCCTTCGCGGCCCTGCCCGCCGGCACCGTCGACACCCTGCTCAAGCCCGAGAACAAGCCGACACTCACCAACATCCTGACCTACCACGTGGTGGCGGGCAAGTGGGATGCCGCGGCGCTCGCCAAGATGATCAAGGACGGCAAGGGCATGGCCAGCATCAAGACCGTCAGCGGCGGCACCCTGGTGGCCAAGTCGAGCGGCTCCAAGATCATGCTCAGCGATGAAAAGGGCGGCACGGCCACGGTGACGATTGCCGATGTCTACCAGTCCAACGGCGTGATCCATGTGATCGACAAGGTGCTGCTGCCCAAGTGAGTCCACGAAAGCAAGAAACCCTGCAAATCAATGACTTGCAGGGTTTCTTGAGGCCCCATGCAAGCGCATGAGACAACAGTCTGAAGTTTTTTAGACGTTGAACAGGAAGTTCAGCACGTCGCCGTCCTTGACCACATATTCCTTGCCTTCGGCGCGCATCTTGCCCGCGTCCTTGGCGCCCTGCTCGCCCTTGTAGGCGATGAAGTCGTCAAAGGCAATGGTCTGGGCGCGGATGAAGCCGCGCTCGAAGTCGCCGTGGATCACGCCCGCGGCCTGGGGCGCGGTGGCGCCGACGGGCACGGTCCAGGCGCGGACTTCCTTCACGCCGGCGGTGAAGTAGGTCTGCAGGCCCAGCAGGCTGAAGCCGGCGCGGATCAGGCGGTTCAGGCCGGGTTCGTCCTGGCCCATCTCGGCGAGGAACATGTCGCGATCTTCATCGCTCATTTCCGACATCTCGGCTTCCATCTTGGCGCAGATGGCGACCACGGGCGCGCCCTGGGCGGTCGCGTATTCCTTGAGGCGGTCGAGCAGAGGGTTGTTCTCGAAGCCGTCATCGCTGACGTTGCCGACAAACATCGCCGGCTTGGCGGTGATCAGGCAGAACTGCTTGAGCAGCGGCGCATCTTCCTTGGAGACCGGCACCACGCGCGCGGGCTTGCCTTCGTTCAGTGCGGCCAGGATGGGCGTGAGCAGCGCGACCAGCTTGGCGGCGTCCTTGTCGTTGCCCGACTTGGCAGCCTTGCTGTGGCGGTTCAGCGCCTTCTCGACGGTAGCCATGTCGGCCAGGCACAGTTCGGTCTGGATGACTTCGATGTCGGAGATCGGGTCGACGCGGCCGGCCACGTGGATCACGTTGTCGTCCTCGAAGCAGCGCACGACGTTGACGATGGCGTCGGTTTCGCGGATGTGGGCCAGGAACTGGTTGCCCCGGCCTTCACCCTTGCTCGCGCCCGCGACCAGACCGGCAATGTCGACGAACTCGACAATCGCCGGAACAATGCGCTCGGGGCTGATGATCTCGGCGAGCTGGTTGAGCCGCGGATCGGGCACTTCGACCACGCCGGTATTCGGCTCGATGGTGCAGAAGGGGTAGTTTTCGGCCGCAATGCCGGCCTTGGTCAGTGCATTGAAGAGAGTGGACTTGCCCACATTGGGCAGGCCCACGATGCCGCATTTCAGGCTCATGGCAGGGCTTTCTGGAAATCTGGGGACAAACCCGGCATTTTAGGGCTTGGTGCATATCCCTGCCAGCCATGCCTGCTGGGCATGGCCGGACGCCGGGCTGCGCGCCGTGCCGGCGATCAGAATGCGTGTGACATTCCCACGCCGAAAGCGGTGCGCGATTCCACTTGGGCATCGCGCTTGTGTCCCAGGCTGGCGTACAGCGTGGTGCGCTTGGACAGCGCGTAGTCGGCACCCACCGAGACAAAGCGGTTGGTGTCCTGGTTCAGGCGCTGGTGGCCATAGCCGGCCTTGAGCGTGGTTGCGCCCATGCGATAGGTGCCACCCAGCGTGGTCGCGCGCGACCTGCCGTCGCTGGCCCGGGCGCGGCTCACGTCATGCGCCAGCATCAGCGCCGCATTGCCGAAGCTGTACTTGCCGGCGAGGAAGGTGTTCCTGTCGCCAATGCTGTTGCGCTCCACCGCCGCCATCGCGGCCACCGCCTGCTGTTCATATTCAAGCACCGCGGAATACGGCCGGCCCGTGGCGCCCAGCGCAGTCTGGCGTTCGGGCGAGCCGCTCAGGCGCAGCGTGAAGCCGGCGATCTTCGGCGAATCGTAGAACACGCCGTTGTTGATGCGGCCATAGTCGGCCGTGCCGTTGTTGCCGAAGGGGTCGCTGGGCGTCAGCGCATGCCACTGATACCAGGCCGGCGAGGCAATGCGGTTGAAGTTGCCCCAGGGATCGAACTTCCAGTCCTGAGCCCACATGGCCGTCAACGCCCGACCCACGCGCACCGTGCCCCAGCTGCCTTGCAGGCCGACGGTGGATTCGTCATGCCAGAAGGGCTTGACCCCTGCGCCTTCGGTGTCGCCGACATCGAGTTCCAGGCGGGTGCTCAGGCGAAACACGGCCTTGAGACCGCCGCCCAGATCCTCGAAGCCCGAGATCGCCACATTGCTGCGCTGTATGGTGCCCAGCTGATTGACGCCGTCGAAACCGCGATAGACGCCGGCATCAAGCAGGCCGTTGATGGATACCGAGGATTGCGCCCAGGCGGGCGCGGAGGCCGCAAGGGTGCCAAGGACTGCACAGGCCAGAAGCCGGGGTGGGTTGCAGCGCATGATGAATTCTCCTTTGGTCGTTCGCTGGAAGCAACGCAGTCCCTGGCCTCCTGGGCCAGGCGAAAAGCTAGCGCTTCCCGGGAATGGGCAGGCGTCGGATCAGCGAATGGAATGGAGGCAGGTGCCTCGTTGATGGCCGGGCCTGCGCGTCTTGCGCGCATTGCCAGCCGGCAGAAAGCGGCGGGCCGCGCATCCTGCGGGGGCCTTGCAGGAAGGGCCATGGCAGGTGCGAACGTCGCTGCATCGAGAGAGCCGCGCGGAGCATTGGAATGAAGTACGAACTGTCCCATTCCGGCCCCAGCGGCCCTGGCTGGAAAGACGCTGATCGCGAAGTGGCACTCCGTCGGTCCTCGTCTTCCAAGGACATTCTATGCACAGCGCCATGCGCCGGCGCGGCAAAAACCCCGGGACGCCGTCCGCGCAATTCACGGGAACGTTCTGCGTCCGGGTCGGTCTATACAAGCCATGCCACTGCTTTTCCGGCGTATTTGCCGCGCGCATTCTGCGCCCGGCACCCAGGAATGCACAGCCTCCTACAATCCCCAACATGGCGCAAACCTTTGATATCTGTATTCGTGGGGCCGGCATCGTCGGCCGCACCCTGGCCCTGTTGCTTGCCCGTGAACGCCTGCGCGTCGCACTCGTGGCCTCGCCCACGCCACCCGCGGGCCACCACGACGTGCGCGCCTACGCGCTGAACGCGGCTTCGCGCCAGCTGCTGGAATCGCTGCGCAGCTGGCCCGACGCCCAGCATGCGACGGCGGTGCGGCACATGGAAGTGCATGGCGACCTCGACGGCAATGTGCATTTCGATGCCCAGGCCCAGGATGTCGACGCGCTCGCCTGGATCGTCGACGTGCCCGCGCTCGAAGCCCGGCTGGGCGAAGCCGTGCGCTACCAGCCGCTGGTCGAGGTGGTAGACGCGACCGTGGCCGCGCCGCTCACCGCGGTCTGCGAAGGCCGGGCCAGCCGCACGCGCGCCGAGTTCGGCGTCGAATTCTCCGTCGTGCCCTATGGCCAGCATGCGATTGCCACTCGCCTGCATTGCGAGCTGCCACACGGCGAGAGCGCGCGCCAGTGGCTCGCGCCCGAAGGCATTCTGGCGCTGCTGCCGCTGGACGGACCGCAGGGCCAGACCGTGGCCGTGGTCTGGTCCATAGACCAGGAGAACGTCGATACCTGGATGAACGCCAGCCCCGAAGCATTCACGCAGCGGCTCGAAGACATCAGCCAGGGCGCGCTTGGCCGCCTCACGCTGGCCAGCGAACGCCTGAACTGGCCGCTGCAGCAGGCCATGGCCGACCGCTGGAGCGGCGCCTCGGCCGACGGCCGCAGCTGGGTGCTGGTGGGCGACGCCGCCCACAATGTGCACCCGCTGGCCGGCCAGGGACTCAATCTGGGCCTGGGCGATGCGCAGGCCCTGGCGCGCGTGCTGCACGAACGCGATGCCTGGCGCAGCACCGGCGACAGCCGGCTGCTGCGCCGCTACGAGCGCGAGCGCAAGGCCGCGCTCGCTCCCATGGGCCTGGCCATGGACGGCCTGCAGCAGCTGTTCACGCGCCGCGAAGCACCGTTGCAGGCGCTGCGCAACTGGGGCATGAAAGGCTTCGAGCACAGCGGCCCGATCAAGAACTGGATGGCCCGCCAGGCCATGGGACTCGGGGCCTGAGGACGCGACGCAGGCCCCTGCCTGCCGCGCCCGCCCCTCAATGACTACGGAACACTTGCTATGAAACTGATTTTCTCGCTGCTGGCCTCTGCTCTTCTGTCCGTCGGCATGACGGCCCAGGCCCAGGACGCCGGACTGCGCAAGACGCTGACCGAGCGCATTCCCCAGCTCGACAAGATCGAGGAAGTGCGGCCCACGCCCATGGCCGGCCTCTTTGAAGTGCGCATAGGCACCGACCTGTTCTACACCGATGCCAAGGGCAACTACCTGATCCAGGGCGAACTGATAGACACCAAGGCGCGGCGCAACCTGACCGAAGACCGGATCAACCAGCTGACGTCGGTCGACTTCGCTGCGCTGCCGCTCAAGGATGCGTTCACCATCGTGCGCGGCAACGGCGCGCGCAAGATGGCGGTGTTCGAAGACCCGAACTGCGGCTACTGCAAGCGCTTCGAGCGCGACCTGCAGAAAGTCGACAACGTCACCATCCACCTGTTCCTCTACCCCATCCTGAGCCCCGACTCGGCCGAGAAGTCGCGCAACATCTGGTGCGCCAAGGACAAGGTCCAGGCCTGGCATGACCTGATGCTGCGCGACAAGGCGACGCCGCCGGCAAGCTGCGACACCGCGGCGCTGCAGCGCAACCTGGCGTTCGGCCGCAAGTACAAGATCACCGGCACGCCGACGCTGATCTTTGCCAACAACGCCCGCGTGCCCGGCGCGATCAGCGCCGCCGACGTCGAGAAGCACCTCTCGGCCCAATGATCGCCGGGCGCGCCCCGCGCCCAGCACCCTTCTTTTCTGCGGCTCCGGGCACGGCACAGCCTGCGTCCAGGGCCCAGCCCTGAACCATCACGCCATGCCCACCAAGCACCCCGCCGCCCCCGCAACCCTTCCCGCCGACGTGCATTACCACGTCAGCGCGCATGACCTGCACGCCCGCCTGTTCGCCATCGAGCTGCGCGTGCAGTCGCCCGCCGCGCGGCAGCAGCTCGCGCTGCCGGTCTGGATTCCGGGCAGCTATCTGGTGCGCGAGTTCGCCAAGAACCTCCAGGGCCTGCAGGCCACGCAGCATGGCGAAACCGTGGCCCTGCGCCAGCTCGACAAGCAGCGCTGGCAGATCGACTGCGTGGCCGGGGCGCCGCTGACGCTGAGCTACCAGGTCTGCGCCTACGACAACTCGGTGCGCACCGCCTGGCTCGATGCCCAGCGCGGCTTCTTCAACGGCACCAGCCTGTGCCTGCGCGTGCTGGGCCAGGAGGACACGCCGCACAGCCTCGAAGTCGCGGCCACGGCGGCGACCGCCGGCTGGTCGATTGCCACCGGACTCACGCCGGCACGCATAGACGACCAGGGCTTTGGCCTGTACCGTGCGGACAACTATGACGAGCTCGTCGACTGCCCCGTGGAAATGGGCCGTTTCTGGAGCGGCTTCTTCGAGGCCGGCGGCGTGCGCCACCAGTTCGTCGTTGCCGGCGCGGCCGGATCCTTCGACCACCAACGGCTGCTGGAAGACAGCCGCAAGATCTGCGAAGCCGCGATTGCCTTCTGGCAAGCTGCGCCGCACCGCCGCTATGTGTTCATGCTCAATGTCGTCAACGACGGCTATGGCGGCCTCGAGCACCGCAATTCGACGGCGCTGATCTGCGGCCGGCGCGACCTTCCGCGCGTGGGCGACGGCAAGACCAGCGACGGCTACACCACGCTGCTGGGCCTGATCAGCCACGAGTATTTCCATACCTGGAACGTCAAGCGCCTGCGCCCCGACGCGTTTGCACGCTATGACTACGACCAGGAAAACTACACCGAGCTGCTGTGGTTCTTCGAAGGCTTCACCAGCTATTACGACGACCTGCTGCTGCTGCGCGCCGGCCTGATCGACGAGGCGCGCTACCTCAAGCTGATCGGCAAGACCATCAACCAGGTGCTGCAGACGCCGGGCCGCGCGGTGCAAAGCGTGGCCCAGGCCAGCTTCGACGCCTGGGTCAAGTACTACCGCCAGGACGAGAACACGGCCAACAGCACGGTGAGCTACTACACCAAGGGCGCGCTGGTCGCGCTGTGCCTGGACCTGAGCCTGCGCCGTGAGGACCGCAGCACGCTGGACGCCGTGATGCGCGCTCTGTGGCAGCGCTGCGCAGCCGGACCCATGAGCGAAGCCGACGTGCTGGCCGTGCTCGAACAGCTCGCGGGCCGCGGCTTCGCGACCGAGATTGCGCAATGGGTGCATGGCACGCAGGACCTGCCGCTGGCCGAGCTGCTGGGCGCGCATGGCGTGCGCCTTCAGGCCGAGCCGCCCCAGCCCGCGCAGCGCCTGGGCCTGCGCGTGCAGGAGAACCACAGCGTGCAGATCAAGGCCGTGCTGCGCGGCGGCCTGGCCGAGCGCGCGGGCTTCATGGCCGGCGACGAATGGCTGGGAATCGAGCTGGAAAGCGGCGCGGGCTGGCGCCTGGCCAAGCTCGATGACCTGGCTTTCTACGCC
>JBBKVU010000654.1:0-8095 GCA_037968595.1 Comamonas sp. | reverse complement strand
CCAATGCGTCGCGCCCGGCCCAGGCAGCCAGCGTGCCGCCGGCCGCGCCCGCGGCCATGGTGCGCAGCCACTGGCGCCGTTCCTCGTAGACCGACCGGGGCGTGATCTCACTGCTGCGGGGATGGTTGAAGCCGTCGCTATCGGTTCGTATCAGCATGGCAGATCCTTGGACAAATATTCTTGTCTGATGCATTGTGCCGCTGGATGGTTCAACCTGCCTGACAACAAAAAAAGCGCCCATCGCTGGACGCTCTTTTTCACTCGACCGGACAAGGCTTAAAGTTCGCCGTAGCTGTGCAGGCCGCTGAGGAACATGTTGACACCCAGGAAGGCAAAGGTGGTCACGCCCAGGCCGGTCAGGGCCCACCAGGCCGAGACCGTGCCGCGCAGACCCTTGACCAGACGCATGTGCAGCCAGGCCGCGTAGTTGAGCCAGACGATCAGCGCCCAGGTTTCCTTCGGGTCCCAGCTCCAGTAGCCGCCCCAGGCCTCGGCCGCCCACAGCGCGCCCAGCACGGTGGCAATGGTGAAGAACGCAAAGCCCACGGCAATCGACTTGTACATCACGTCGTCGAGGATCTCGAACGACGGCAGGCGCGCGGCAATGTGCTTGCGGCCCAGCAGGATGCCGGCGACGATCAGCGCCGAAATGCCGAAATACACGGTCCAGTAGCTGCTGCCGTTCTCGGTCGCGCCCTGGCGGAAGACGATGGGCTCGAAGCACAGCACGATGCCCAGCAGCCACAGCGGCGCGAGCTTGTACCAGCGGGTCTCGCCGGCCTGCTGCTTGATCAGATAGGCAAACGCCACCATGGCGGCGAGCGCGAACGTGCCGTAGCCAATGAAGTTGGCGGGCACATGCAGCTTCATCCACCAGCTCTTGAGCGCCGGCACCAGCGGCTGGATCTCATGCGCCTCGCGCACCAGCGTGTACCACAGCAGAAAGCCCACGGCCGCGCTGACCACCAGCATGACGAACGCGCCCAGCGCCCGGGTGTCGTAGTTTTCCTCGTAGTAGAGGTAGAAAGTCGCTGTCATCCAGCAGAACATCACGAACACTTCGTAGAGGTTGCTGACCGGAATGTGGCCGATGTCGGCGCCCAGCAGATAGCTTTCGTACCAGCGCACCATGGTGCCGATCAGCGCCATGCCGACCGCCACCCAGGCAATGCGCGAGCCCAGCAGCGACATGGTACGGCCCTCGTTGCGCGAGAACATGCCTATCCAGTAGAAGATGGTGCTCATGAAGAAAAGCATGCTCATCCAGAGGATGGCCGACTGGCTCGACAGGAAGTATTTGAGGCCGAAAACGGTTTCGGCGCGCGCCAGATCCCCGGCGCCGTCGACCTGGTACAGACCCAGCGCCAGCAGCGCGAACGCCGCCACGGCCAGCATCAGCACGCGCAGCGGGCGCCAGAACCAGCCCAGCCAGATGGCGGCGGGAATGGTGCCCAGCAGGATGGCCTTCTCATAGACATCCATATAGGCCGCATAGCGCTGCAGCGCGAACAGCCCGCCCGCCGTGACAATCACGGCAAACAGCCAGTCGAACCAGTTGCGGCGCGAAAAATACCCCGAATGCAGGGTGAGGGTCTCGGAAGCGTCGGTCATTGCGGTCGTCATTCAGAATCTCCAGGGCGGCGTACCATCGGCTTGGCCCCAATGAGTTTTTCGGTCAGCATGGCGAAGTCCTTGTCACCTTCCATCGTCTGGCGGTTGGTGGAAAGGGCCACGGTGGCGTGGCTGCTGCCTTCGCCGGCGGGGGCCAGCCAGATCCACAGGCGTCGATCACGCACGTAGAGCATGGCAAAGATCCCCAGAATCAGAAACAGGCAACCCAGATAGACTACGTTCTTGCCGGGTCCACGTGTCACCTGGAAAACGCTGGCTTGCACATGCGTGAAATCATCCAGCATGAACGTCATGGGCGCGGGATAGAACTGGGCGTCGCTGAGCGAGAACACCGTCTGCGTCATGAACGCCAGCGTCTGCTCGTTGTTTTCCATAGGCTTGAGGGCGTTCTTCTCGCGCAGCGACTGCGCCATCTCGAACAGCACGCCGTTGAGAATCCGCACCAGCACTTCGCTGGCGCGCGTGCGCTCGGCTTCGGGAACGTTCTGCTCCATGAAGCGCGCAATCGCCTGCAGGCCGCCGATCTTCACACCCGCATCGTCCGTCGTGCCGGCATACATTTCAAGCGCGCGCAGCGCCGACTGCATCAGCGGCTCACGCAGATCGGGGCGTGACGCATCGACCGCCTGGGCCACATAGCGGCGCGCGGCCTGCTCGCGCAGCGCGGGGTCGGCCAGCGCCACGCGCAGGCGCAGGAAGGTGTCCATCGAGCCTTCGGCGTCGGCCGGCACACGCAGGAAGCGGAAGGAATCGACCGGATTGTCGCGCACGCCCAGCAGGAACACCGGATTGCCGTCGCCGGTGTCTACCGGCATCATGTAGTTCTGGTATTCACGCGCCTGGCCCGAAGCATCGCGCAGCTTGTAGCCAATGCTGGGGCCGATGTTGCGCAGCTCTTTTTCGGTCGTGGTCTTGTGTCCTGCCCCCAGGCGCGCGTCAATCGCCGACTTCAGGTCGACCTTGCGCACGTCGGTGCCCGACGCGCCAGCGCCAATTACCTTGGCCGCGCCGAAGTTCTCGACGTTGATGGTGCGCAGCGCCGTGTATTCAAGCGTCAGCGTGTCTTCGCCGTTGCTGCGGCCTTCGCCCGTGCGCGTGAATTCGCTGGTGCCGCCGATCACGCCTTCGACCGTGAACGGCTTGCCCGTGCCGTCCATGGGCACGGCGCGCATCTTGACCGACGAGCCGCCGTCATCGAAGCTCGACTGGTAGATTTCCACGCCCTTGTAATGCGCGGGATGGTTGACCTCGATGCGCTGCGCCGTCTGCTCGCCGGTGTGCTTGTCGTGAATGATCACTTCGCTGGCAAACAGCTTGGGCATTCCCGTCGAGTAGTACTCAACGATGAATTTCTTGAGTTCGACCGCAAACGGCAGTTCCTGCAGCAGCACGCCGTCCGATTGGTTCAGGATGGCGGTGCTTGACTGCGTGCCTTCGGCCACCATCAGATTGCCGCGGAACGTGGGATTGCGCTCCGACAGCCGGTGTTCGGGCGCGACATCCGACACCCGGCCGCCGCCCGTATACGGCGTCTTGCCGCCAAACAGCATCTGCGCGCGCACGACCAGGTCGCCGTCAAACAGACCGCCCAGGCAGATCAGCACGATGGCGCTGTGCGCGGCAATGTAGCCCAGCTTGTGCGCCGCACCGGCCTTGGCAGCAACCATCCAGCCCTTGCCCGCGGCGGTATCGCGCTGCTGCAGCTTGACTTTCCAGCCGCCTGTGACCAGCAGCTTGCCCAGGCGCTGGGCCGCTTCCTGCGGGTTGCCGCGCACCTCGGCCTGGGCGCGGTGGCGAAAGGCCTCGAGGCTCTTCTCGCGGATGTTTTCCTTGTAGGTGCGCAGGTCAGCCAGGTACTTGGGTGCATTGCGCGCCACGCACAGGCTGGTGCTGGCCACCAGAAACGCCAGTATCAGCAGGAACCACCAGGCGCTGTAGACAGCGTTGAGCTTGAGCGCCAGGAACAGCTGCGACCAGAACGGGCCGAACTGGTTGACGTAATTGACCGCGGGCTCGTGTTGCTTGAGCACGGTGCCTATCACCGAGGCAACGCAGATCACCGTGAGCAAGGCAATCGCAAAGCGCATCGACGACAGCAGCTCGACGGTCGCGCGCCACGCCTGTGAGCCAAAGGAAGAAGTCGCGCGGGAAGATTTATCTGACATGGAAGAAGTGACGCAAAGCCCGAAAGCAAAAAGGCGGGGCCACCTCAGCAAAGGATGGACCCGCCCATTGGGGTTTGTGATTGGCGTTTGGTTCCCTGCCTTGGCGTGAAACCATTCAACGCCGGGCAAACAACCCGCTGAAACCGCTCAGCGCATCAACGCAGACCGGCGATGTAGTCCGACACAGCCTTGATTTCGCGATCGTTGAGCTTGGCCGCCACCTGGGTCATGGGCAGGCTGTTGCCCCGCTTGCCATCCCGAAACTCTAGCAGTTGTTTAATAGTGTAGTCAGCGTGCTGGCCGGCCAGACGCGGGTACTGCACGGGCAGACCGGCGCCGTTGGGGCTGTGGCAGCCGGCGCAGGCCGCGATGTTGCGGTCTTGAATACCGCCGCGGAAGATGCGCTCGCCCAGGGCAACCAGATCCTTGTCCTTGGCAAAGCCGCCCTTGGACTTCTGCGACGCCAGCCAGCCGGAAATGTTCTTCATTTCCTCGTCCGACAGCATGGAAGCGAAGCCCTGCATCACCGGGTCCTTGCGCGCGCCGCTCTTGAAGTCCTGCAGCTGCTTGGTCAGGTATTCGGGGTGCTGCTGGGCCAGTGCGGGATTAGCCACAATGGTCGAGTTGCCATCCGCTCCGTGGCATGCTGCGCACACTGCGGCAAAGCCTGCCGCGCCTTTCGCCAGGTCAAGCTTGGCATTCGTCTGCGGCGCAGCGGGCGTTTCACCCGCCGAGAAGGCCGGGAAAGCGGGTGCTGCCAGAACGGCAGCCATCAGCATAGAGGCGAGCAACTTCATATCGAGGGTCTGTTGTTAGGTGCACTGAACCGCACAATTCTACAATGAGGCTCCCAAGCATAGATACCCCCCATGACGAACTCCTCTCCCGCACCGGTTGCGGGCAAGCCTTCTCCCAGCATTGATGGCAAGCTCGCCATGGGCTGGATGCACACCGCGCGCTTCCTCACCACCGCCGCGCAGCTGCATCATCTGCCCACCATTGAAGTGCCGGAAATCGCTTTTGTCGGCCGCTCCAACGCCGGCAAATCCACCTGCATCAACACTTTGACGCAGCAAAAGCAGCTCGCCTTCGCGTCGAAGAAACCCGGTCGCACGCAGCACATCAACCTGTTCTCGCTGGGTCGCCAAGGCGTCACCGACGCCGTTCTTGCCGACTTGCCGGGCTACGGCTATGCCGCAGTATCGCGCTCGGACAAGATCCGCTGGCAACAGGTGATGGTCAACTACCTGATCACGCGCAGCAGCCTCACGGGCATCGTTTTGCTCTGCGACCCGCGCCTGGGCCTGACCGAACTCGACGAAGCCCTGCTCGAAGCCGTGCGTCCGCGCGTCGAAGACGGCCTCAAGTTCCTGATCCTGCTGACCAAGGCCGACAAGCTCACGCGCGCCGAGCAGACCAAGGCGCTGTCGATTGCGCGACTGCAGGCCGGCGGCGGCGAAGCCATGCTGTTCTCGGCGCTCAAGAAACAGGGCGTGGACGATGTGGCTCAGCTACTATGGCGTTGGTCGCATCCGGCAGTGCCTGCAGTTGCAGTCGCAGCGGACGAAGCCACGCCCGCAGTGCCGTCCACCGCCTCGGACAGCGCTGAGGAACCCCAGGCCAACTAGCTTCCAGCAGGTTCAGCCAAGTGCTGGAGGCTACCGAGAGAGTAGCCCCATGATCCAGACTTGCGACCATGTCCTGCCCCACGGCATCACCCTGCACTGCCGCACCGCGGGCACGCCGGGCCGGCCGGTGCTGCTGTTCCTCCACGGCTTTCCCGAAGGCGCATTCATCTGGGATGCGCTGCTGATGCACTTTTCCGCGCCGGAAAACGGCGGCTTTCGCTGCGTCGCGCCCGATCTGCGCGGCTTCGGCGGCTCTAGCAGCCCGGCCGAAGTCACGGCCTACCACGCCCGCCATCTGGTGCAGGACATCCGCGCGCTGATCGCGCTCGAGAGCCCGCAGGCGCCGCTGGCCTGCCTGGTCGCGCACGACTGGGGCGGCGCGCTGGCCTGGAGCGTGGCCAGCCAGCACCCGGACAGCATGCAGCGGCTGATGGTGCTCAACGCCCCCCACGCGGGGGCGTTCTTGCGCGAGCTGCGCGAACAGGATGCCCAGCGGCGCGCCAGCGACTACATGCGCTTTCTGCGCCGCGCCGATGCACCGACGCTGCTGGCCGCGCATGATTTCCGCCGCGCCTTCGGCTTTTTCGCCCAGCCCGACGGCAAGCTGCCGGCCTGGCTCACGCCCGCGCTGCAGGCCCGCTACCGCCAGCATTGGTCACGCGGAATGCAGGGCGCCTGCCATTACTACGGCGCCAGCCCGCTGTTTCCGCCGGCGCCGGGCGATCCAGACCACCTCGCGGCCCTGCAGTTGCCCGATTCCGTGCTGCGCGTCGATGTGCCAACCCTGGTGCTCTGGGGCATGAGCGACCCGGCGCTGCGCCCGGGGCTGCTGGACGGGCTCGAAGACTGGGTGCCGCGGCTGCAGATCCAGCATCTGCGCAACACCTCGCACTGGGTGGTGCACGAACGCCCGGCGCGCGTGATCGACGAGCTCGAGCATTTCGTGCAGCAGCAGTTCAGCGAGGTCCGTCTGGCGGCTTGATTTCCGGTCCTGGGCCCTTCGACAAGCTCAGGGCAAACGGGGGGAAAGCCTGGGCCCTTCGACAAGCTCAGGGCGAACGGGAGGAAAGCCTGGGCCCTTCGACAAGCCCAGGGCAAACGGGGGAAAGCTCAGTCCCCCTTAGACGTCGCCGGCCAGGCAGTCCCAGTGTGGGCGGTCAAAAGAAATCAAAAAGCCTTGTCGACTCAACCGTAGAGTGATGGCTCACCCTCGGGCCGGGTCTTGAAGCGCTTGTGCACCCAGTAGTACTGCTCGGGCATGGTGTCTATCCACTTCTCGAGCTCGCGGTTCATGCGCGCGGTGTCGGCCACCGCGTCCGCGGTCGGGAAGTCTTCCCAGGCCGGCGTGATCTGGGCGACATAGCCCTGCGGCGTGAGCCGCGTGTACATGCCAATCACCTTGGCCCGGCCCAGCCGCGCAAAGCGCGACAGCGAGGGAATGGTCGCGGCCGTCACGCCGTAGAACGGCACGAACACCGAATCGTTCCGGCCGAAGTCCATGTCGGGCAGCAGGTACAGCAGACCGCCCTGGCGCAGGCTGGAAATGATGGGCTTGACGCCGTCGGCGCGGTTGAGCATGCGCACGTCGCCAAAGCGCTGGCGCCCGCCCATGAACCAGTCGTCGATGGTCGGGTTGGGGTGGGTCGAGAAGATCGAGGTGAACGCGCGCGTGGTGTTGAGCGGCAGCGTGAGCCCGCCCGCGTCCATGCTGTAGAAATGCGGGGCGAAGACAATGGTCGGTGTATCGCCTTCGAGTTCATGCAGCGCGCCTTCAAGCCTGACGCGCGAGCGCACCACGGCCTCGGGCGCCGACCACAGCCAGCCGCGGTCCAGCCAGGTCTGGCAGAACACCACGAAGTTCTGCCGGGCCAGCGCCTTGCGCTCGGCCAGCGAAAGATGAGGAAAACAGAGCTCCAGATTACGCAAGGCAATCTTGCGCCGCGGCACGGCCACCACGAACAGCACACGGCCCAGCAACCAGCCGAGCGCGCGCAGCCATTTCAACGGCAGCCGCCCGAGCGCGCCCATCAGCCAGACGCCAAAGCGCGCGCTCATGGGGCCACCTGCGCCGCGGCGGGCTGCTCGGCCCGGGGTTGCTTGTAGCGCGCGTAGCCCCAGAGGTATTGCGAAGGGCATTGGCGAATGGTCTGCTCCATGGCCTGATTGAGCTGCAGCACAGCGGTTTCCAACGAATCTGACAAAGGCACGGGCAACTCCTCAAGATACAGCGCGTAGCCTCGCCCCCAGGGCTTGCGCTCGCAACGGGCAACGATCACGCTGGCGCCGGTCTGCTGGACCAGGCGCGCAGCCAGCGTCATGGTATAGGCGTCACGGCCAAAGAACGGCGACCACAGGCCCTGCCCGTCGGGTGGCACCTGGTCGGGCAGCAGGCCCACACCTTCGCCGCGGCGCAGCGCCTTGATCATCTGGCGCACGCCCGACAGCGCGGTCGGCACGGCCTGCACGCCCGGCCGGTTGCGCGCGGTCTCCATCACCTGCGCCAGCCAGGCCTGGCGCGCGGGCCGGTAAAGAATGGTGATCGGGCCATGGTCGGCGCCCCAGCGGCGCGCAGCGGCCTGCACCGACAGCTCGAAGCAACCCAGATGCGGCGTCAGGAAAACAATGCCCCGGCCCCTGGCCCAGGCGCGTTCGACCGCCTCGGGCCGCACC
>JBBKVU010000653.1:0-4558 GCA_037968595.1 Comamonas sp. | reverse complement strand
ATCTGCCGTACTGCAGCTCGATTGCCAACCGTTTGCCGATGGCGTCTGCCAGCAGTGGTTGTTTCATGTCTGCCCCTCCCGGGAATGGTTGTGTAGGAACTTCCATTCTGCCCCGGGAGTCGGCGGGCACCATTTTTCCTAAAAGAGTCAAGGAGTAGGTCTGCATGTCTGACCAAATTGACAAACTGTCCCTCGCAGAAGTGGCCGTAGCAGCGCGAGTGGTTGACGCACTGGTCGGCCTGGACGCTGACCAGGTTGAGCGCGTGCTGGCCCATGTCCAGCGCCAGCTGGCGCTGGATGAATCCTTGCCCATGTTCGCCCGCGGCATTGGCGGCCCATTGGGCAAGCTGGACTGGGATGCCAAGACCAAGATCGATGAGATCACGCACGGTCTGTGGTTGCAGCTTTGCGCTTCCCGCCGCACGGTGCCGGCCGAAATGCTGCGCGACTGCATCTACCTTTTGGTGCATGGCAAGTCGTATCGGCAGATGGTGTTGGAGAAGGTCAACCATGACGCCAACTGTATCGACGGGCTGGCTCGGCTCATAGGCCCGTTTGGGGCCCCCGAATTCGGAGGCATTCGCCCATGAGCACCATGATCATGGCGGTGTGCTGGCCCTTGGCCATGTCACCAGCGCAGAAGGCCGTGCTGATTTCTTTAGCCGACCAGGCAAACGACGATGGCGTGTGCTGGCCCGGGGTGGCAACCATCGCCCGGCGCACCTGCCTTTCCGAGCGTGCCGTTCAGGAAGCCATTGGTTGGCTGCAGACGGTGGGCATTGTGTTCCGCGAGTATCGCGTGAACTCCAGCACCAGCTACACCATCACGCCAAGCAATTTCAATCCTGCAGCAGCACCCAAAAAGCGCCAACGCGCTACCGGTGCAGATGGCGCACCCCCCGCAGATGGCGCACCTGACCCCCGCAGCAGGCGCACCCGTGGGGTGCAGCAGGCGCACCTCGGGGGTGCAGCAGGCGCACCCAAATCATCAATGAACCGTAAGAGGAACCGTAAAGGAACCGCCAATGAACCATTCCCGGCCGCTTCGCTGCCGGGATCGGATGTGGGGGGGAAGCAGGACGACGGGCAAGAAACCGCTTTGCAGGCTGCATGCAAGCACACCTGGGCAGCGTACTCCCAGGCCTACATCGATCGATACGGCGTGAAGCCGGTCCGCAATGCTGTGGTGAACGCCAACGTGAAAAGCCTGGTCAATCGCCTTGGATTCGAGCAAGCGCCCCTGGTTGCGGCTTGGTACGTGGAGAACGTTCGGGAGCAATTCGTCGAGAAAAATTCGCACAGTGTCGGTGTGCTGGTGAGCCAGGCCGAGGGCTACCACACACAGTGGGCCCGGGCCGTGTCCGGTGCCGCGCAGCTCGAACAGCCGGCGCCTGTCGAAACCTACGCCCAGCGCGCCGCGCGTCAACGGGTCGAGGAAGTCACACCGCTGGCTGCCCGAAAAATGCCGGGCGCGGCCAATCCGATCGAGCGACTGAATGCGCTGATGGACAGCGGCCAGGTGGTCCTTGCTGCTCTGCCTGGCCCGAAACCCATCGACGGAGGTTGCGCATGAACCCCGCTCAAATACCGGAGACGTTCGACGGGCTGGTCGGGATGATTTTCACGAAGCTACAGGTGCGCTATGGCGCTGCTTGGCTGCGTCAGTGGGAAGGCTTGGACATGCCCATGGTCAAGAGCGACTGGAAGCACGAGCTGGCCGGCTTCGAGCGCAACCCCACGCCGCTGCTGCACGCGCTGACCATCCTGCCGGAGCGCGTGCCAAACGTGAAGCAGTTCCGCGACCTGGCCAACCAGGCGCCGCTGCCGGTGGCTCCGCGACTGGCGCGTCCCGCGGCGAATCAGGCGGTGGTCGCGCGCTCGAAGGCCAAGTTGGCCAGTATCAAGGAAGCGATGGCAGAGGGCGCAGCCGATCCCCTGCGGCCGTGGCTGGCGCTGAAAGCCCGGCACGAAGCCGGCGAGCGCCTGACCCCTTTTCAGATTGACGGCTACCGCCAAGTGCTGGCGCGCAAGGGGACGCTGGAATGAGGACCATCGAAGAAATCAAGGGCCGGTGCTTCATCACGGAAGACGGGCATTGGCTGTGGCGCGGCGCGCTGCGGCCCGATGGCCGAGCGAACATCTATGCCCCCGACTACACGAGGTATGGCGGCGGAATGCAGGCACAGATCGGTCCTCGAGCGGTTTGGCATTGCGTGCACAAGACGGCTGGTCACCACGCCGCTGATTGATGGTGCCGTGGGCGCAGCGGGCCAGCTGGCTGGCTTTGGGCGCGGCCTGTTCGGAATGAGCGAACCCAACGCCCAAACTGCGAATTCTGCGGCGCTGGCCGCGGCCAACCCGGCGGCGGCTGCTGCGCCCGCTGCCCAGGTGGCAGCAAGTCCAGCCGCGCCCGCCGTGAGCGCACCTGCGGCACCTGCAACTGCAGCGAGTCCGGCACAGGTGGCCATGGCCTCCGGATCTACCGCCGTGCAGCCGGGCGTGTTCCAGCACGGTCGCGGCCAATACAGCGATCAGGCTGGCGGCATGGGTCTACCCACCAGCTTTACCGGTCAACCCAACGAGAAGAATCTAGCGGCCGCGGATCGTCTTGCTGCTACTTCTGCTGCGCCAGGTCCAAGCGCGGGCACTGCGGTCGGGCCCGGTGCGGCTGCGGGTCGTTACAGCGCGCCTACCGTGGCTCATTCGGGCAACGACTGGCAAGCGCGGCAGAACCTCAAGAACATGGCAACGGCGGCCAATTCCATCACCAACACACGGCGCTGGGGTGGGCCCGGCGCGGAAAACAACCCTGATGTGGTTGCCTACCGTGATGCTCATCGCGCGGACCTGGCTGCCCAAAGCAAGCAGACGGATGCCGAACTGACCACACAAGGCTATAACGCCGGGTTGGATCGTGAGCGGATGGGCCAGGACGGCGCCAACACCCGTGCAGGTATGCAAGAGCGCGGCGCGGCCGCTCGCGCTATGGGCCAGCTCAACCTGGGTCAACAGCGCCTGGGCTTGGATTCACAGCGCGCCGCCGGCGAGAATGCTTTGCGTGCTACTCAGGTTCGCGCAGCTGACCGCATGGCAAATATTCAGGACCAGTACCTGGGCGCTAAGACCGATGAAGAACGTATGCGGCTCGCAAGCCAGATTCGCGCGATGAATGGGCAGGGCAGCGAAGAAGCCTGGGCCCATTCGCCCGGTGGACAAGTCGTGGATCCCAAGACAAACATGTTGGTGACGCAGCCAGGCGTGATCTACAACCGCCGGACGGGGCAGTCGGTGGATCAGTCAGGGCAGGGCGGAGCGAATCCGCACAGCGATGGGCAGCGCTTGCAGGGCAAGGACGGCAAGCTCTACGTGGTCCAGAACGGAATTCCTGTGCTGGAGCGCTGAAGCGCTGCGGACTTCTTCCATTCATTTGGTAGCGCACGCGCCCCCTGTAAGGTTTGTTCGAGGCAGCGGATGGCTGGACAGTTGGGCGATGAGCAAGACCAATTGGAACGACTTCACACCTGTCGATGGCAAAGGTGCGCCACAAACCAGCGTCAAGCCAGCGGCTGTGAACTGGGGCGATTTCACAGCTGTTGATGATGTACCGGCCCCGGGCATCGCCCGCAGCGTCGGTGACTCTGTTCTCGCCGCTGCTCTTCATGTTCGAGCCCTTCGCGAACGCCAGCTTCTCGATGCCGATCACGCTCGACATGATCACGCTCCCGCCCGAGGGGCCGCCGCCAGGCGCCACTCTGGACGACTTCCTCTATCTGCAGGCCAGCATGTTCCCCGGCTTGGAAGCGCTGAGCCCGGACTACTACGGCATCGAAGAGAGCGGTGGGGGCGCGAGCTACTTCGCAAGCCTGCCGACCTGGACGTTCTCCTCAGACCCACGGCTCGAGCGCCCCACCGTGCGCGAGATCCGCGTCTATTCCGTGGGCGGCGGCCCGGCGGCAGCGTTCTGGACCGACCTGATCGGCACGATTGAAACCCCATGACCCTCATCCACAAAGACCTCAACGGCGGCAGCGACCTTCCTGGCATGCAGACCCTGCACGGCATGCAGGAAGTGGCGCCGTGACGCACGCCGCGATCGCGAGCGCCAAGAGGATCGCCGCAACCTGGTGCGCCGTGCCACCTTTGACACCGATTTCGGTGAACTAGGAGCGGAAGATTGAACGCCGGCAAAGTCCCCGCCTTTCTGGTCGGGCGCTTGGCCGCCCTGGTGCTGGTCGCCGGCCTGGGCGGTGGCGCGTTCTACGTGCAGGACCAGGCGGTGCAGGTGCAAGAGGCCGAGCTGCAGCAGGCGCTGGCCGATCAGTACGTCCAGACCGTTGTCGCTGACACCACGAGCAGCCCGGGCGCCAAGGTGGCGATGGTGCTGGGCAGCTTCTATGAGTCGAGTGGTGAACACATCGGCACGCCCTACATCGACAAGGGCGGGCGCGGCCAGCCGCTGACTGTCTGCAATGGCATCACCGGTGCCGGCGTGGTGGCCGGGCGCTGGTACAGCGCTGCCAACTGCTACCAGCTCGAGAAGGCCCGTTACCTCACCGCC
>JBBKVU010000652.1:0-8625 GCA_037968595.1 Comamonas sp. | reverse complement strand
GCGCCGTGCTCGGCCGCAGCGATGCGCTGGGCCGGCTGCGCGCCGAGCCCCATCAAGTCGCGGGCGTGCCGGCCGTGGTCACCTACGACCCCAGCTACCTGCTGCGCGCCGCGCATGCCAAGCCGGCCGCCTGGGCCGATCTGTGCCGTGCACAAACGCTGGGACAGACCGTTACAGCGCGATGAATGCCGCACCCGCACCCTGTCGGCGCGGGCTTTTCTGCGCCGCGCCGGGCGTGCGCAATGCCATAATTCCCGACTTCAAGATAACTGGAGATCACTCCGTGGAAACCTACCCTAGTTGGTAGCTTTCAACTCCCATCGTTTTTGCCGTGTGCGCCTGTTGCGCGCGCCGCTGCGGGGGTTGAAAGCATGACCTCTTTCACCGCTGCACGACGAAAAATGACATGGGAGTGAGCAAATGCTCAACATCTTTACGTTGGCCAATGGCCGCCTGGTCCAGGAAGAAATCGATTCGCTGGAAGATCTGGCGAAGTTTCAGCCTATCTGGGTCGACCTGGAATCGCCTACGCTTGAGGAAAAGCGCTGGATCAAACAGCATTACGGTCTGTCGATTCCTGAAGACGCGATGGACGAAGACATCGAGGAATCGGCGCGCTTCTACGAAGAAGACAACGGCGAGCTGCATATTCGCAGCGACTTCTTGATCGATGACGACGAAGACCCGCGCTCGGTGCGCGTTGCCTTCATCCTGAACCAGCACAATGCCGAGCTCAAGAGCCGCGGCGTGCTGTTCTCCATCCACGACGAGGACGTGCCGGTGTTCCGGCTGCTGCGCATGCGCGCGCGGCGCGCACCCGGCCTGCTTGAAGATGCCAAGGAAGTGTTGCTCAAGCTGTTCGACGCCGATGCCGAATACTCGGCCGACACGCTGGAACGCATTTATGACGCGCTGGAAAAAGTCAGCACCCAGGTGCTGTCCGGCGAGGTCGACGACGCACGCGCCAGCGAAGTGCTGTCGGCGATTGCCCTGCAGGAAGATTTGAACTCGCGCATCCGCCGCAACGTGATGGACACGCGCCGCGCGGTCAGCTTCATGATGCGCAGCAAGATGCTCAACGCCGAGCAGTTCGAGGAAGCCCGCCAGATCCTGCGCGATATCGAATCGCTCGACAGCCACACGGCCTTTCTGTTTGACAAGATCAACTTCCTGATGGATGCCACCGTCGGTTTCATCAACATCAACCAGAACAAGATCATCCGCATCTTCTCGGTGGCCAGCGTCGCGCTGCTGCCGCCCACACTGGTGGCCAGCGTCTACGGCATGAACTTCAAGTTCATGCCCGAGCTGGACTGGGCCCTGGGCTACCCCTACGCGCTGGCGCTGATGGCGGCCAGCGCCGTCGGACCGATGCTTTACTTCCGCAAGCGCGGCTGGTTGAAATAGGAAGCACCCCCTGAGCCGCTCACGCCCTGGGCGGGCCCCGGCTTCCCCCTCTCCTCCTTCGGTGGAGGGGGGCGCCCGGCTAGGGACGGCAGCCTCGCTGCGGGGCGGCCCTTGCTCGCTGCCCCCATGCTGGGCCGCGCCGGTTTCAAAGACCATGCGCCTTGCCTGAAGCCGTTCATCTTGAACTCCCCACCATGCATGCCTATTGCCACGGCACCGTTTCCAGTTCACGCCTGCTGCAGCCGCTGCAGGAATCCCGTGAGGATTTGCTGCGCATAGCGGCTGGCGACATTGCGCACGAAGTCCGCGAAGTCGACCGATGCGTTGTCGTCGGCGCGATCGGAAATGGTGCGCATGGCGGCAAACGGCACGCCGTAGTCATGGCAGGTCTGGGCCACGGCCGCGCCTTCCATTTCAACGGCCAGCACGGGGTGGCCTGCGGCCTCCAGCCCCGAGCGCAGCGCCTGGGACGCGAGTGCCGTGCCGACAAACTGATCGCCGCTGACCACCAGGCCGTGGTGGGCGCGCGCCGCGCTGCCGACGCAGTCCTGGCTGGCCGCGTGCAGTGCCGCGCTCATCACCGGGTCGCAGGCCAGGCGCGTGCGGCCATAGCCGGGCATTTCCCAGCGCGCAAACAGCGGCGAAGCGTCGAGATCGTGCTGCAGGTACTCGCTGGCCACGACCACATCGCCCACCTGCACGCCCTGGCCCACGCCGCCGGCGACGCCGGTAAAGACAATGCGCGTGACGCCAAAGCGCTCGATCAGCGCTGCTGCCGTGGTCGCCGCGGCCACTTTGCCTATGCCGGAAAGCGCACAGACCAGATCATGGCTCTGGCCCGCGCCATCGCCCTGCCAGCGCCCCTGCCAGAACTGCCGGCCTGCGTGCCGCGTGCCCTGCACGCCCTGCAAAGTGTCAACCCAACCGGCCTGCTCTTCGGGCAAGGCGCTCAAAATGGCAATCGTCATGTATTCAAAAGCTGAAAAGAAAACCGCCGTACTGCACGGCGGTCATTGGAGGCATTTTCGCTTTGAATGCGCTGGCGTGAAATGCCCTTGGCCGCGCCGCCCCTCAGGGTGGTTCAGGGCACAGCGCCGGCCCCTGCCTTATTTGCGCAGTTCGCGGCGCAGGATCTTGCCCACGGGTGTCTTGGGCAGCTCGGTGCGGAACTCGATCACGCGCGGCTGCTTGTAGCCCGTGAGGTTGGAGCGGCAGAAGTCGCGCACCACCTGCTCGGTCAGCCCCGGATCCTTCTTGACGATCACCAGCTTCACGGCCTCGCCGGTCTTCTCGTCGGGAATGCCGACCACCGCGCACTCGAGCACGCCCGGGCATTTGGCCACCACATCCTCGACTTCGTTCGGGTAAACATTGAAGCCGCTGACCAACACCATGTCCTTCTTGCGATCTACCACCTTGAAGAAGCCGTTTTCATCGAAGGTGCCGATGTCACCCGACTTGAAGTAGCCGTCGGCGGTCATGGTCTTGGCGGTTTCATCGGGCAGTTGCCAGTAACCGGCCATCACCTGCGGGCCCTTGATCGCGATCTCGCCCGGCACGCCCACCTGCGTGACGTCGTTGCCGGCATCGTCGATCAGCTTCATGTAGGTGCTGGGCAGGGGAACGCCTATGGTGCCCGTGAACTGGCTCACGGTGACCGGGTTGCAGCTCACCGAGGGGCTGGTTTCCGACAGGCCATAGCCTTCGCAGATGGGGCAGCCGGTCTTCTCCAGCCACAGCTGCGCAACCGCGCTTTGCACCGCCATGCCGCCGCCGACCGATACCTTGAGGTGCGACCAGTCGACGGTGTTGAAGTCGGGATGGTGGGCCAGGCCGTTGAACAGCGTGCTCACGGCGGGGAAACTGTGGAAGCGGTGCTTGGACAGCTCCTGCAGCGTGGCCTTGAGGTCGCGTGGATTAGGGATCAGGATGGTCTTGCCGCCGGTGCGCATCGACAGCATCATGTTCACCGTGAAGGCGAAGATATGGTACAGCGGCAGCGCGCAGACGCTGGTAGGCTGCTCGCCCGTGGGCACCTTGTTCATGGCTGGGGCATTCCAGGCTTCCGACTGCAGCACGTTGGCAATCACGTTGCGGTGCAGCAGCACCGCGCCCTTGCTCACGCCCGTGGTGCCGCCGGTGTACTGCAGCAGCGCGATGTCGTCGGGCAGCAGGTGCGGGGCCTGGAAGCTCGCGTGCGAGCCCTTGGCCAGCGCATCATTGAAACGCACGGCGCCCGGCAGCTGGAACGCGGGCACCAGCTTCTTGACCTTGCGCACCACGTAGTTGACCAGCGCGCCCTTGACCAGGCCCAGCTGGTCGCCCATGGCGCACAGCACCACATGCTTGACGGCCGTCGCGGCAATGCAGGCCTGCAGCGTGGTCGCGAAGTTCTCGATGATGATGATGGCCTTGGCGCCCGAGTCCTTGAGCTGGTGCTCGAGTTCGCGCGCGGTGTACAGCGGGTTTACATTGACCACCACATAGCCCGCGCGCAAAACGGCGGCGACGGCCACCGGATACTGCGGCACATTGGGCATCATCAGCGCGACACGATCGCCCTTGACCAGGCCCAGCCCCTGCAGATAGGCGGCGAGGATGCGACTTTGCACATCGGTCTGGGCATAGGTGAATTCCTTTCCCATGAAGCTGTACGCCACCCGGTCGCGGTACTTGGTGAAGGCCTCTTCCATCAGGGCCACCAGCGACGGGTATTGGGTCGCGTCAATTTCCGCGGGCACCCCGTCGGGATACGCGCTCAGCCAGGGACGATCACTCATAGTCTTTGTGCCTCCAGTATTTTTTGCCAACGCTGAAGGCATTGTCGGCCGAGGCCCGCAAGCTCGCAGCCTGTAATTACCCTAGGCCAGGGCCAGGCACCGGCCTCAGACCGAACCCGGGAATGGCGGCAGGCGCAACTCGCCGTCCAGCGACGACAGGCTGTCACGCGCCGCGCTGGCCACGGCCAGCGCCCAGTCGCGCTGCAGCCGCCACTGGCTGCCCTTCTCGGGCTGCAGCAGGCGCTGGTCGGCAAGAATCTGCAATTCGACCATGCCGCCGTCCTCGGTGGCAAAGCGGTAGCTCAGATGGCTATAGGGCAGCACCGGCAGCTGCTGGTGGCGTTCCAGCCAGGCCTGGGTCTCGGGCTTGCTGCGCTTAAGCCACTGCTGCGCCTGGGCATTGCGGCGCAGCCGCAGGCAATCCATTCGATCGGGGCTGCCGGCGGCTTCGTCAAACAGCAATACATCGAGCTCGCGCGGGCAATTGATTCCCCAGGTCACCGGTTTCCAGAACAGGTTGGAGGCATTGGTGCGCACCAGCACCACGGCCAGCGGCTCCTGCTTGGCGCCGCGCAGCACCAGCGCACGGCTGCGCAGCGCAATCTTGCCGCTCACGGTAGGCAGCGGCGCCCAGGCCTCATCGGCCGCCCCCAGGTCGGTCCAGGTACCAGCAGGCAGCGCAAGCTGCGCGCGGCCTGCGGTGTAGTGTCCGGAAGCACCCTGCGGCGCCTGCGCGGCGCAGCCCGCCAACAGCAGCGCCGCCGCGGCACTCCAAAGCGCAGAGCGCACCATCGGCCGTCCCATTCTCTTCATTGCGAGTCCTCCCTGCGCATAGGCCCGAGCTTGCATGCAGGCCTGTGTAATTTGTCAGCAACCGCCATGCTGCACGCTGACCGCGAAAAAGGCAAACGGATTGCCGTGCGAGGGCAAAAAAAAGCCCCCGGGCCGGGAGCCAGGGGGCATTGCAATGGCCTGCGCCAATGCGTCAGTTCACGACTTGCTTGAGCGTGCCGTCGGCATACATGCCGGCGACGATCTGCAGGTTGTGGCCCTTGATCTTGCCGGCCTGGCCTTCGCAGCCGAATTCGACATAGCGCTGCTTGCAGATCTGCTTGGCGGCTTCGCGCGCGGGCTTGAGCCATTCGCGCGCATCGAACTTCTCGGGGTTCTCGAACAGGAACTTGCGCACCGCGGCCGTCATGGCCAGGCGGATGTCGGTGTCGATGTTGATCTTGCGCACGCCGTACTTGATGGCTTCCTGGATTTCTTCCACGGGCACGCCGTAGGTTTCCTTCATGTTGCCGCCGTACTGGCGGATGGCGGCCAGCAGTTCCTGGGGCACCGACGACGAGCCGTGCATCACCAGATGGGTGTTGGGCAGGCGGGCGTGGATGTCCTTGACGCGCTGGATCGACAGGATGTCGCCTGTGGGCTTGCGCGTGAACTTGTAGGCGCCGTGGCTGGTGCCGATGGCGATGGCCAGGGCATCGAGCTGCGTGGCCTTGACGAACTGCGCGGCTTCCTCGGGATCGGTCAGCATCTGGCTGTGGTCGAGCTTGCCGACCGCGCCTATGCCGTCTTCCTCGCCGGCTTCGCCGGTCTCGAGCGAGCCCAGGCAGCCGAGTTCGCCTTCGACCGTGACGCCGACGCGGTGCGCCATTTCGACGACCTTGCGGGTCACATCGACGTTGTAGTCAAACGAAGCCGGCGTCTTGCCGTCTTCCATCAGCGAGCCGTCCATCATCACCGACGAGAAGCCCAGGTCGATCGCGCCCTGGCAGATCGCGGGCGACTGGCCGTGATCCTGGTGCATGACCAGGGGAATGTGCGGGTACTGCTCGATAGCGGCCTGGATCAGGTGCTTGATGAACGCTTCACCAGCGTACTTGCGCGCGCCGGCGCTGGCTTGCAGGATCACGGGTGCGCCGACTTCGTCGGCCGCAGCCATCACCGCCTGGACTTGCTCCAGGTTGTTGACGTTGAAAGCAGGAATGCCATAGCCGTTTGCAGCAGCATGGTCGAGCAGTTCGCGCATCGAGACGAGGGACATGTCGTGGATCCAATTCAGGGTGGGTAAACAGCCAGCGCCTGTCGCACGCGGCCGCGCCGCGCCACGGCAGGAGCCCGGGCCAAGCGGCCGTAACCGCTGTGTAACCCGGGATTTTATCCCGACTGAAAAACCCGCACCAGTGCCGTCGGTGTCCATTGATCGCAGTTGCGTCAGCTGTACGTACTGATCGCTTCGGGCATGGCTCCCGAAACTGGCGCTACCCAGCATGGGGGCAGCGAGCAAGGGCAGCACCTAGGCGGCCCCCCCGCAGCGAGGCTGCCGTCCCTGGCCGGGCGCCCCCCTCCACCGAAGGTTGAGAGGGGGAAGCGGCGTAAGCCGCTCAGGGGGTGCTTTAGCTAGCTCTGCAGATTTGCAGCATGTTCGTGCCGCCGGGCTGGCCCATGGGCAGGCCGCAGGTGATGGCATAGACATCGCCCTGCTGGACGATGCCGCGCGCCTTCAGATGGGCTTCTGCCTGTTCCAGCGCGGTGTCACGGTCGGCCGAGGTGTCCATCAGCAGCGGGCGCACATTGCGGTACAGCGCCATGCGCCGCTGGGTGTGGACCTTGGGCGTGAGCGCGTAGATCGGGATATGGATGCGCCGGCGGCTCATCCACAGCGCGGTCGAGCCGCTGTCGGTCATCGCCACGATGGCCTTGGCGCCCAGGTGGTGGGCCGTGAACAGCGCGCCCATGGCAATGCTCTGGTCGATGCGGCCAAAGGTGCGGCCGGTGAAATCGGCATCGCGCTCTACATCTTCCGCGGCCTCGGCGGCGGTGCAGATGCGCGCCATCTCTTCCACGGTTTCCAGCGGGTACTTGCCGGCCGCGGTTTCCGCGCTGAGCATCACGGCGTCGGTGCCGTCCAGCACGGCATTCGCCACGTCGCTGACTTCGGCGCGCGTGGGCACGGGGTTGGTGATCATGCTTTCCATCATCTGCGTGGCGGTGATCACGACCTTGTCCATCTCGCGCGCCATGCGGATCATCTTCTTTTGCAGCGCGGGCACGGCGGCATTGCCGACTTCGACCGCGAGATCGCCACGCGCGACCATGATGCCGTCCGAGACGCGCAGGATGTCTTCCAGGTGCGGAATCGCCTCGGCACGCTCGATCTTGGCAATCAGGCCAGGCTTGTGGCGCCAGGGCGAGCCCGCCACATTGCACAGCTGGCGCGCCATTTCCATGTCGGTCGCGTTCTTCGGAAAGCTCACGGCCACGTAATCGGCCTGGAAGCCCATCGCGGTCTTGATGTCTTCCATGTCCTTGGCGGTGAGTGCCGGCGCGGTCAGCCCGCCGCCCTGCTTGTTGATGCCCTTGTTGTTGGACAGCTCGCCGCCGAGCTTGACGGTGGTGTGCACCTCTTCGCCCAGCACCGCATTGACGGTGAGCACGATCAGGCCATCATTGAGCAGCAGCAGGTCGCCGGGCTTCACGTCGCGCGGCAACTCCTTGTAATCCAGGCCCACGCCCTGCAGGTCGCCGGGTTCGGTGCGCGAGGCGTCGAGCACAAACGCGGCGCCGGGCTCGAGCATCACGCGGCCTTCGGCAAACTTGCCGACGCGGATCTTGGGGCCCTGCAGGTCGGCCATGATGGCCACTTCGCGGCCCGCGCGCTGGGCGGCGGCGCGCACCATCGTCGCGCGGTCGATATGGTCCTGGGCAGTGCCGTGGCTGAAGTTCAGCCGCACCACGTTGACGCCGGCACGCACCATGCGCTCTAGCAGCTGGGGATCGCTGGAGGCGGGGCCCAGGGTGGCAACAATCTTCGTGGCGCGGGTCAACGGCTTGGTCATAAGGCTTTCACGGGAGAGGGATCGGAATTCGATTCTCACACGGAAGCGGTTACATAACGGGTACGAAATAACGCCCCCACGCTTGGCCACTTCGTGTGGTCGTGCTGGGGGGTGACGCCCCCCAAGAAGGCCTACAGCACCGGCCCGATCAGCCCATGGGACATCAAATAGGTCAGCACATGGGCCAGGATGGCGGCCTCGAGGCCAAAGCGCCAGCAGAGAAAGCCGCCCATCAGGCCGTAGACGACCTTGCCGAGCAGCACGTGCAGCAGCAGCAGGCCCGGCAGGGGGCCAAGCAGCCACCAGGCAAGCAGCCAATGGGTTGCCGCCCAGAGCAGCGAGCACAGCACGATGGCCACCCAGCCCATGGCGACCGAAGGCGGGGTGTCGCGGCTCCCCGCCAGGCGCCATATTCCCCAGAACACGCAGGCCAGCATGCCCCAGCGCACCAGCAACTCGTTGGTGACGCTGCCGTACAGCAGCTTGGCCGCCAGCGGCATGGTGTAGAGCGGTTCAGCGGCCTTGACGCTCTCGGGCCAGACAATGGCCAGCGTCACCAGCCAGGCCGCGCCGGCGACACCGCCGGCCACCCC
>JBBKVU010000651.1:0-8391 GCA_037968595.1 Comamonas sp. | reverse complement strand
AGGTCGGCCCAGGCTTCGCCCAGGGCGTTCTCGTCCTGGGCCGGGGCGTTGCCGCTGGCCCGCACCCCCTTGGAGGCCATCAGCGCCACGGCCGAGGCCAGGCCCGACTGGTCGGCAGGGTCACGGCGGTTGCCGGCGTCAAACGCCACCTGTACATCGACCATGGGAATGCCGGGGCTGTCGACCAGCCAGACCTTGGCACCGCTGGGCTGGGTCCAATGCTGGATGGGCAGCAAGGCCCAGGCGGGCTGGGCGGCCAACAGGCCGCCGGCAAGGGCCAGCATCAGGCTGGCGGTTCGTGTGGGAAAAGCTTTCATGCGTTCACTCCGGGCAGGCTCAATGCAAGGGCTGCTCGGAGGCAGACTCGGGTCGACGGGGCTTGCCCGGATCAAGGGGCTGGGGATCCAGCGTGGCAATGGTCAGCTGGTCATCGCCGAAATAGCGCGCGGCGACATCCTGGACCTGGGCCGAAGTGATCTGTTTGAGGTGCTGCAGCAGCCGCTCCTCGGCATCGACCGGCATGCCCATGCTCCAGTAGCTGCCCAGGCTCTGCGCCTGGCTGAACACCGAGTCACGCTCGTAGACCGTGCCCGCAATCCACTGCGTCTTGACGCGCGCCAGCTCGCTGGCATCCACGCCCTCGCGCGCCACGCGTTGCACCTCGGCGCGCAGCGCGGCTTCGACTTCGGCCACCGTCCTGCCCGCCGCGGGAATGCCGGTCAGCATGAACATGCTGGGGCCGCGCCCGAGCAGCGAAGCCGAGCTGCTGGCAGAATCGGCGACCCGCTGCGGGCCCTGCTCCAGCGCGCGCTCCAGGCGGGCTCCGCTGTAGCCGCTGAGCACTTCAGACAGCATCAGCAGCGCCAGCGCGTCCTTGTCCTGCGGGCCCAGCGTGTCGAGCCGGGAAATGCCCGGCACCTTGAAGCCCAGCGTCACGAAGGCCTGTTCGGCCGGCAGCTTGAGCGCCACGCGACGCAGGCCCTTTTGCTCGGGCTCCACCTGGGGCTTGCGCACCGGCGTGGCCTTGGCGGGAATGCTGCCGTAGTATTTCTCGGCAAGGCGGCGGACCTTGGCGACATCGACATCGCCGGCCACGACCACCACCGCGTTGGCGGGCACATACCACTTGCGGAAGAACGCACGTGCGTCATCGGGCGTCATCGCTTCGAGATCGCTCATCCAGCCGACCACCGGCCGGCGATAGGGAGAAGCCGTATAGGCCGTGGCATAGAGCTGCTCGAACAGCGCGGCACGCGGCTGGTCGTCGGTGCGCATGCGCCGCTCTTCCTTGACCACTTCAAGTTCCTTGCGGAATTCCTCGTCAGGCCACCGGTTGTTGGCAAAGCGATCGGACTCCAGGCGCATGACGTCTTCAAGGCGCTGCGACGGAATCTGCTGGTAGTAGCCGGTGTAGTCGCGGCTGGTGAACGCGTTGTCGCGTCCGCCCAGTGCCGCCACGCGGCGCGAGAACTCGCCTGCGGGCAAGGCCTTCGAGCCCTTGAACATCATGTGCTCAAGCACATGGGCCACGCCCGATGTGCCGTCGACTTCGTCCATAGAACCCACGCGCACCCAGACCATGTGTACCGCGGTGGGCGCGCGCCGGTCGGGCTGGACGATCAGCTGCATGCCGTTGGCCAGCGTGAATTGCTGCGCCTTGGAGGCTGCTGCCGCCGCGGGTTGGGGGCTCGAAGAGACGGCGTTTTGCGCGCTTGCAGGAGGCAAATTTTGCGCCCCGGCGTTCAGGCAGGCCACGAGGCCTAGGAGGGTAAGAGCACGTTTCATAGAATGGTCAGATTCTACGAACCTGCCAATGTTCAGTTTTTTCAAAAAAAAGCCCCTTCCTTCCGCCGTACCACCCGCCGATGAGCCGGTGAGCACGCCCGCGTCCGCGCCTATCGAGCACGCACATGTTCCGGAAATTGTTCCGGACATTATCCCGGAGTCTGCCGCGCGCGCGTCGGACGCCGGCGCAATGCAAAGTCCGCCGGTGATTGCCGCGAACGATGCAGCGCCGGGGGCCATGGGCCGCCTGCGCCAGATGTTCGGCGCGGCCAAGCCGCCCGTACCCGAGGTACCGGTCAGCGCGCCGCCTGTCGTTGCCGCTGCGCCCCTGACCGCGCCACCGCTGCCTGCCCCGGCATCGGCCGTGGAGGAGCGCGCCAACTGGCTGGGCCGGCTCAAGGCCGGCCTGCGCAAGACCGGCAACAACATCTCCACGGTATTCACCGGCACCAAGATCGACGAGGCGCTGTACGAAGAGCTAGAAGACGCGCTGCTGATGGCCGACACCGGCGTCAAGGCCACGCAGCATCTGCTTGCCGACCTCAAGCGCCGCGTCAAGGAAACCAAGGCCACGGCGCCGTCGGCCGTCAAGGAACTGCTGGCGCAATCGCTTGCCGACCTGCTGCAGCCGCTGGAAAAACCGCTGGTGATCGGCCAGTTCACACCCACCGTGATCATGGTCGCGGGCGTCAACGGCGCGGGCAAGACCACCTCGATAGGCAAGCTGACCAAGCACCTCGCCGACGAAGGCGCAAGCGTGCTGCTGGCCGCGGCCGACACCTACCGCGCCGCCGCGCGCGAGCAGCTGGGGGTCTGGGCCACGCGCAATACCGTCGAGATCGTGAGCCAGCAAGGCGGCGACCCGGCGGCCGTGAGCTTCGATGCCGTGACCGCGGGCAAGGCGCGCAAGAAGGACGTGGTGCTGGTCGATACCGCAGGCCGCCTGCCTACGCAGCTGCACCTGATGGAAGAACTCAAGAAGATACGCCGCGTGGTCACCAAGGCCGACGCCACCGCGCCGCACGAAGTGTTGCTGGTGATCGACGGCAACACCGGCCAGAATGCGCTTGCCCAGGTGCGCTCGTTTGACGACGCGCTGCAGTTGACCGGCCTGATCGTGACCAAGCTGGACGGCACGGCCAAGGGCGGCGTGCTGGCCGCGATTGCCCAGGAACGCCCCATCCCGGTGTATTTCATCGGCGTGGGCGAGCGACTCGAAGACCTGGAGACGTTCAACGCCAAGGAATTCGCGCAGGCCTTGCTAAGCTAGATCGATGCCGTCCAGCACCCACTGCGCATAGTCGCCCAGGCACTGCTCGGTGCGCACCAGCAGCTGGGGCACTTCGTAGGGGTGCTCGGCGCGCAGACGCTGCACCAGCTGCGGCAAGGCATCGGGCAGGGTCTTGAACACCAGGCGCCATTCGCTGTCCTCATGCAGCGCCTGCTGCCACATGTAATGAGAGGTAATGGGGGCGGTCTGGGCGCAGGCCGCGAGACGCGACTGCACCATGCTGCTGGCGAGTCGCTGCGCGTCCTGCGCGCCGGCAACCGTGGTGGTCACGACGCAGATCGCGATCCAGGAGTATTCTGCTGACATCATTACAGTCTAGGACAGCGCGCCGCCACGCTGCAAGCAGGGTTGGCACAAGTTGTCAATGGTTAAGGAACTTCTGCCTTAGCACTCGCTCCAATAGACTGCTAATATGAAGATCTGGAAGAAAGGACTTCAATGACCTCCACATCCGCAAACATTGCGACGACCACCCTGGCGCCCACCAACCCTTGGGCACTCGTGCCTCCATTGGGCAACCTGGACGCCTATATCACGGCAGTCAATCGTCTTCCCATGCTCACGCTGGAAGAAGAGCAGGACTATGCGCGTCGCCTCAAGAATGACAGCGACCTGGACGCCGCCGGCCGGCTGGTGATGTCGCATCTGCGCCTGGTGGTGGCCATTTCCCGCCAGTACCTGGGTTACGGCCTGCCCCATGGCGACCTGATCCAGGAAGGCAACGTCGGCCTGATGAAAGCCGTCAAGCGCTTCGACCCCGAACAGGGCGTGCGCCTGGTGAGCTACGCCATGCACTGGATCAAGGCCGAGATCCACGAATACATCCTGAAGAACTGGCGCATGGTCAAGCTGGCCACGACCAAGGCGCAGCGCAAGCTGTTCTTCAACCTGCGCTCGATGAAGCAAGGGCTCAAGGCCGATGCCGCGGCGCTCGACGAGAGCACCCACCGCGACACGCTGAGCCCGCACGAGATCGACACCGTTGCGCAAAAGCTCAACGTCAAGCGCGAAGAAGTCATCGAAATGGAAACCCGGATGTCGGGCGGCGATGTGCTGCTCGATCCTTCGCCCTCCGATGACGGCGAGAACGCTTTCGGTCCCATTGCCTATCTGGCCGATGGTTCGCACGAGCCCACGGCAATGATCGAGTCACGCCAGCGCGATGCGCTGGCCACCGACGGCATCAGCCTGGCACTGGACGGCCTGGATGACCGCAGCCGGCGCATCGTCGAGGAGCGCTGGCTCAAGGTCAACGACGACGGCTCGGGCGGCATGACGCTGCACGAACTCGCTGCGGTCTACGGCGTGAGCGCCGAGCGCATCCGCCAGATCGAATCGGCGGCCATGAAGAAGATGAAGAAGACGCTGGCCGAATACGCCTGAGTCTCGCGGCAGGGATAATCGGCGCACCGCCTTTGCAGGCGGTGCGCTTTTTTCATGGCGCCTTGCCTGCACAAGACCCTGTATTCCAACAATGATCCGAGGAGCCCGCATGATTTCCAGATTGTCCCGCCGCACGCTGCTGGCCTCGGCGGCCTGTGCCGTGGCTGCCGCCTGCGTTCCCGCACTGGCAGCCGGCCCCGCGCAATGGCCTACGCGCCCGGTCAAGCTGATTGTCGGCTTTCCCGGCGGCTCGTCGCCCGATCTGGTCGCCCGCACGCTGGCCGAGCCGCTGGCCAAGATGCTGGGCCAGCCCGTGGTGGTGGAGAACAAGGTGGGCGCGGGCGGCAACATCGGCGCCGATGCCGTGGCGCATGCGACCGACGACCACACGCTGGGCCTGATGATCAATGGCAACATGACCATTGCCAAGCTGATCAACCCCAAGGCCACCTACGATCCGCTCAAGGATCTGCAGCCCGTGAGCCTGATTGCCACCGCACCGCTGGCCTTGGCCGCTTCGGCCCAGGCGCCGGGCAGCACGGCTGCCGAATTCTTCGCCGCGGCGCGCGCCAGCGGCGACAAGTGGAGCTACGGCAGCCCGGGCATAGGCACGGTTGCGCATATCGGCATGGAACTGCTCAAGGCGCGTGCCGGCATCGCTCCGGTGCATGTGCCCTACCCCGGCAACCCCCAGGTGATCAACGCCATCATCGGCGAACAGGTGCAGCTGGCGCTGCTGCCCCCGGCCATGGCCGCGGCCCAGGCGCGCGCCGGCAAGCTGCGCGTGATCGGCGTGACCTCGACCAGCCGCTCGTCGCTGGTGCCCGAGTATCCCAGCCTGTCGGAAGCCGGCATTGCCAACTACCAGATGGAAATCTGGAATGCGGTGGCCGCGCCGCGCTCCATGCCCCGACCCATCGTCGAGCACCTTGGCACCCTGCTCAGCGAGATCGCCCGCCACCCCGACATCCGCGCCAAGCTGTTTGCCCAGGGTTGGCAGGTGGCAGGCACCTCATCCGAAGGCCTGGCCAACCGCATACGCACCGATGCCAAGGTCATGGGCGACATCATCCGCAGCCAGAAGATCACGGCGCAATGAAATAAGGCCCCCACGCTGGCTCGCTACGCGTAGCTGCGCTGGGGGGCGAAGTCCCCCAGACGCGTTTTCCCCAACCTGAAGCAGCTCGTGTCAGCGCCTGTCAGGCCTTCTCCGCCAGCAAAATGCGCACATCGGCCGCCAGGACCTGCGGGCCCACGCCGTAGCGCTCGTAGACACGCAGACGCCCCGCGGGGTCATAGACATAGCTGCCTGCGGAATGGTCCAGCGTATAGCTTTCCGGGGTCGGGCCTTCGACCTTCTTGTAGAAGATCTTGAAATCCTTGGCAATTGCCGCGGTCTGCTCGGGCGTGCCGCGCAGCGCGACAAAGCTCGGATCGAAGCTTTCCATGTAGGCCTTGAGCATTTCGGGCTTGTCGCGCTCCGGGTCCAGCGTGACGAAGATGCCCTGCAGGCGCTCGCCGTCGGCGCCCAGCAGCTTCTTGACCTCGGCCAGTTCCTGCAGCGATGTCGGGCAGACATCGGGGCACTGGGTGTAGCCGAAGAACACCACCACCGCCTTGCCCGCGAAGTCCTTGAGGCTGCGCTGCTGGCCAGAAGCATCGGGTAGGGCGAAGTCGCGCGCATATTCGGCGCCGGTCACATCCACGCCCTGAAAGCTGGCCTTGGTTTCACGGCTGCAGCCCGCAAGCAGGCCCGCCGCTCCCGTGCCCAGCGCCGAGGCCAGCAACAACTTCAATACACGTCGTTTGTCCATAGTCATTCAAAAAATATAGTGGTCCGCCAACAGTGCGGCGAACAGGAGGCTCAGGTGTATCAGCGAAAACCGGAAGGTCTTGCGCGCCAGGGCATCGGAATAATTGCGCCACAGCCGAAAGCCATAGGCGCAGAACCCCAGGCCCAGCACCACGGCCGCCACCAGATAGAGCCAGGAACTCATGCCGAAGACAAACGGCAGGAGACATCCGGCAAACAATACCAGCGTATAGAGAAACACCTGCAGACGGGTGAATTCATTGCCATGGGTCACGGGCAGCATGGGCAGCCCGGCCTGGCGGTAGTCCTCCACGCGGTACAGCGCCAGCGCCCAGAAATGCGGCGGAGTCCAGAGGAAGATGATCAGGAACAGGATCAGCGCCTCGGGCGTGACCTGGCCGGTCACCGCGGCCCAGCCCAGCACCGGCGGCATCGCGCCCGAAGCGCCGCCAATGACGATGTTCTGCGGCGTCAGCGGCTTGAGGATCAGCGTATAGACCACGGCGTAGCCGACAAAGGTCGCGAGCGTGAGCCACATGGTCAGCGGATTGACCCAGGCGTAGAGCAGCGCCGAGCCGGCCGCGCACAGCAGCGCGGAAAACGCCAGCGACTGTGCGTCCGACAGCTGGCCCTTGGCCGTGGGCCGCCAGGCCGTGCGCTTCATCTTGGCGTCTATGCCTTTTTCCACCAGGCAGTTGAACGCCGCGGCCGCGCCCGCGACCAGCCAGATGCCCAGGCATGCGATGGCGATGCGCGCGAGCTGGTCGGGTTCGGGCCAGCCGGGTATGGCCAGCACCATGCCGATCAGCGCGCAAAAGACAATCAATTGCACCACGCGCGGCTTGGTCAGCGCGTAGAACTGCGCGAAGCGCGAAGGAGCGGAAACGGTGGCAGCAAGGCTCATGCGGGAACTCGAATGGAAAACTCAGCGGGACGGAGCAGCAGTATCAGGCCGCCCCGCCGTATCCCAGGACGCGGCCGCGCGCAGCAACCGGTCAAGGTCGCGCTTGGCCTTGGTGGCGCTGGATTTGTCCAGCGATGCCGGCATGCGCATCATCCAGTGGCCCAGGGGATCTATGAGATAGAGGTGGTCCTCGATGCGCTGGCCTGGCGAGGGCTCGAGCCAGGCCGCAAGCGCCTGGGTGTCGACGCGCAACACCTGGCCCTGGGCCATGGCCGGCGCCAGGGCCGCGGGCGGCTGGGCCGCGTCATTGATCAGCCAGACCCAGTCCAGCCTGTCCTTCTCGCGGCCCAGGCTCTCGCGCAGCTGACGCTGCAGGTACAGATGCTCCTCGCAGGCCGCATCGCACTGCCCGCCGGCGACGCTGACCAGCAGCCACTGGCCCTTGAGCGCTGCCAGCGGCACGGCTGCGCCGTCCAGCGTGCGCGCCTGCACATCGGGCAAGGCGCGCTGGGGCTGTATCAGCTCGCCGAAGTTGCGCCGGCCTTCGGGCCGGACCACGTAGTAGGCGAAATAGGAGGCAATGACCGGCGCCGCGCAGACCAGCAGCACGGCAATCATCTGCCAGCGGCCCGAACGCGTGCGCTGGGCCTGCATTGCCGTGCCAGCGGCCGGCAGTCCATGCACGCTCAGGCCCAGCGGCTCGGCAGCGCCGCGTTCAGGCGGCGGGCTGCTGGCGCGGGCGAATGAAGCGTCGGAAGAGTTGAAACCAGACATAGAGAACCGCCATCAGAAGACTGATACCAAACCATTGAAATGCATAGCCGTAATGCTTGTCCACCCCCGCATCGATGCGCGGCCAGTCGCGCTGCAGGCCGTCGCTGTCCGCGCCCGTCTGGACCACGCTGATAGGGAGCAAAGCCAGACCGGTTTGCGCGCGAAACTGGGCCATGTCGAGATTCTGTCGGATAGGCGACGTTTCGGAAACAGGGTCTGCACCGGGTGCCATTTCGTACAGCCGTGCGGGCGCCAGCGCCAGCCGGCCGCTCACCGCCACCGCACCCGGGGGCGTGTCTATGGGCGCGAGCGCCGTGCGGTCCTGGAAGTTGCGCGCTATCCAGCCGCGCTGCACCAGCACCACCGCCGGGACCGGACCGTCGAGGGCCAAGGGCGTGAGCACTGCCGTGGCAGCAATGAAAAGCAGGGGAAGTTTCATAA
>JBBKVU010000650.1:0-3120 GCA_037968595.1 Comamonas sp. | reverse complement strand
GGCAGCTGCTGAGCCAGCGCCAGGGCCATGTGGCGGCGCAGACGCTGGCCCTGGCGCTGGCTCAGCAGCTGCCGCCGCACACCCATCTGCATGTGAGCGGCTGCGCCAAGTTCTGTGCGCTTGGCGCCGATGCAAGTGCCGTGCTCTTTGCCAGCACGGGGCCCGGCGGCGAAACGCGGCTCAACCTGTGCCGCGCCGAACAGCGCAGCGCCGGCCCCACCCCGATTTCCTGGCCGGCGTCCTCCGACGCGCCGGCAAACATAAAAAAACTATTACATGACCTATACCTATGAGATGCGCGGTGACGAGATCTACCGCCAGTCGTTCAGCATCATTCGCCGCGAGGCCGATCTGGCGCGCTTCACGCCTCTGGAGGAGCGTGTTGCCTGCCGCATGATCCATGCCGCGGGCATGGTGGAGCTGGCCGCGCATATCCATTTCTCGCCCGATTTCGCGCCGGCCGCCGAAGCCGCGCTGCTGCGCGGCGCGCCGATACTTTGCGACGCACGCATGGTCAGCGAAGGCATCACGCGCAAGCGCCTGCCGGCCGACAACGCCATCATCTGCACGCTGCAGGACCCGCGCGTCGTGGGCCTGGCCGCCGAAATGGGCAATACGCGCAGCGCCGCGGCGCTGGAACTGTGGCGCGAGCACCTCGAAGGCGCGGTGGTCGCGATCGGCAATGCGCCCACGGCGCTGTTCCATCTGCTCAACGTGCTGGAAGACCCGGCCTGTCCGCGGCCCGCGGCCATCATCGGCTGCCCGGTGGGCTTCGTGGGCGCGGCCGAGTCCAAGGACGCGCTGCGCGCCTGGGGCCGGATTCCGTTTGCCATCGTGCAGGGCCGCCTGGGCGGCTCGGCCATCACCGTTGCCGCCGTGAACGCGCTGGCCACGCCGGTCGAGTGAAGGGGCTGCCATGAACCGCGGAAAGATCGTCTGCGTCGGGCTGGGGCCCGGCGACCCGGAAATGATGAGCGTCAAGGCCGACCGCCTGCTGCGCAATGCCCGCCATGTGGCCTACTTCCGCAAGCGCGGCCATCCGGGCAAGGCGCGCCAGCTGGTGGACGGCATGCTGCATGCCGAAGTCACGGAGTATCCGATGGAGTACCCGCTGACCACCGAGATTCCGCACAACGACCCGCGCTATATCGCCCAGCTGTCGGACTTCTATCTCGACTGGCAGTCGCGGCTGACGGAGATGACGCGCAGCGACGACGTGATCGTGCTGTGCGAGGGCGACCCGTTTCTCTACGGCTCGTTCATGCACCTGTACGTGCGCCTGCGCCAGGCGGGCCAGGTGCCGGTCGAAGTGCTGGCCGGCATTCCGGGCATGGTCGGCTGTTGGCATGCGACCGGCATTCCCATCACCTGGGGCGACGATGTGCTCAGCGTGCTGCCCGGCACCTTGCCCGATGCGCCGCTGCGCGAGCACATGGCGCGCTCCGACGCGCTGGTGATCATGAAAGTGGGCCGGCACCTGGGCCGCATACGCGCGCTGCTGACCGAGCAGGGCAAGCTGGACCAGGCCTGGCTGGTGATCAACGGCACCATGGCCGACCAGCAGGTGATGCGCCTTGCCGAAGCGCCCGAGCGCTGCCCCTATTTCTCCATCGTGATCGTGCACGGCCAGGGCCGGCGCCCGGCTAACGACATGTGAGGCCCGCCAGATGAACACTTCCGCAACCGCGCGCGCCAGCCTGCGCATCGTGGGCCTGGGCCCGGGCGACGACGCCCTCATCACCGACCAGGTACGCGCCAGCATTGCCGCGGCCACCGATGCGTTTGGCTATTTTCCGTATATCGCCCGACTGGAAGGCCTGGGCCATCTGCAGCTGCATGCCAGCGACAACCGCGAGGAGCTGGAGCGCGCGCGCGCGGCGCTCGATCTCGCCTCCCAGGGCCGCCAGGTGCTGATGCTGTCTTCGGGCGATCCCGGCGTGTTTGCCATGGCCAGCGCGGTGTTTGAAGTGCTCGAAGGGGCAACGCCCGAGCAGCAGCGGCGCTGGGCCGCGGTCGAGGTCGAAGTCCAGCCCGGCATCACGGCCATGCTGGCCGCGGCCGCGCGCCTGGGCGCGCCGCTGGGACATGATTTCTGCTGCATCAATCTGTCCGACAACCTCAAGCCGGCGGCGGTGATAGAGCGGCGCATTCGCCTGGCCGCGCAGGCGGATTTCGCCATGGCGTTCTACAACCCCTGCTCGAAATCGCGGCCCGAAGGCTTCAGTCGTGCGCTGCAGGTGCTGCAGCAGGAGTGCGAGCCCGAACGCCTGATCTGCTTTGCGCGCAATGTCAGCCGGCCGGACGAGACGCTCAAGGTGGTGGCGCTGGCAGCGGTCACTCCCGACATGGCCGACATGCGCAGCGTGGTGATTGTCGGCAACCGCTTGACGCGCCGCGTGGGCCGCCATGTCTATACGCCGCGCAGCTACGGCCCGCCCGCGCATGAATGAGTCAGCGGCGCTGGCTTTCCAGCCATTGCATGGCCTGCTGCGGTGTCTCGCAGCAGGTGCGCGCGGGAAGCTGCGGACGGTCGACCATGACAACCGGAATCCGCAGTTCGCGCGCGGCCGCTATCTTGGCGTAGGTGTCGGCGCCGCCGGCGTTCTTGCTGACGATGCAGTCGATCGCATGGCGCTGCAGCAGCGCGCGCTCGTCATCGAGCGCAAACGGCCCGCGCGCGACCAGCAGCGTGCAGCGCGCGGCTGGCAGCGGCAAGGCTTCATCGGTCT
Organism: Comamonas sp.; assembly: GCA_037968595.1. GTDB lineage: Bacteria > Pseudomonadota > Gammaproteobacteria > Burkholderiales > Burkholderiaceae_C > Comamonas. The sequence goes on along the minus strand of JBBKVU010000650.1, from coordinate 391 downwards.
GGTCGATCACGCGGAGCACGAAGTGGTGGTCTGCCGCCCGGGGCGCAAATGCCGCCAGCTGCTTGCGGCCTATGGACAGAAAAACGCGTTGCATCCGCGGCGTGAGTGCCCGTGCCGCGGCGTCCATGTCGGCCACATGCAGCCATTGGTCTCCAGGGCTGGCCTGCCAGGCCGGGCGCTCCATGGCAAGCAGGGGAATGCCCAGCGCGGCACAGGCGCTGATCGCGTGACGGCTCATCTGTGCGGCAAACGGGTGGGTGGCGTCTATCACCTGGGTGGTGTGATGCTCCTGCAGGTAGTGCACCAGGCCGTCGATGCCGCCGAAGCCGCCGACGCGCGTGGGCAGGGCCGGCGTGCGGCGGGTGCGCGTCACGCCCGCGTACGAGTAGAC
>JBBKVU010000649.1:0-6828 GCA_037968595.1 Comamonas sp. | reverse complement strand
GTTGACGCCCCGGCGGCGGTGGCTGCCGTGCAGCCGCCCGCAGCCCTGACAGGAGCGATCTGATGGAAATTCTGTATTTACTGATCCCGTTATCGGTAGTCCTGGTACTGGCCATCGTGGCCGCCCTGTGGTGGGCGGTCTACAGGGGCCAGTTCGAGAGTGTGGAACAAGAGGGGGAGCGGATTCTGAGAAACGATTGACATGTATCAATACACCAGAAGCCCGGTGGATAAACACTTTGCAAGCAATACAAGAGGTGCGCGATGGATGCTCTAAAAAACAGTGCTGTGCATTACGACGATAAGGTCGTAAGACAGTTTTCGATAATGGCCGTGGTATGGGGGGTGATCGGCATGGCGGTCGGCGTGCTCGTCGCCGCGCAGCTGGCCTGGCCCGAACTCAACTTCGGCGTGCCATGGCTGAGCTTTGGCCGCCTGCGGCCGCTGCATACCAATGCGGTGATCTTTGCGTTTGGCGGCAGCGCGCTGTTCGCCACCAGCTACTACGTGGTGCAGCGCACCTGCCAGACCGGGCTGTTCATGCCCAAGCTGGCGAGCCTGACCTTCTGGTGCTGGCAGCTGGTGATCGTCGGCGCGGTGATCAGTCTGCCCATGGGTTACACCCAGAGCAAGGAATACGCCGAACTCGAATGGCCCATCGATCTGTTGATCCTGGTCACCTGGGTCAGCTACGCCATCGTGTTCTTCGGCACCATAGGCATCCGCAAGGTCAAGCACATCTATGTGGCCAACTGGTTCTTCGGTGCCTACATCATTGCCATTGCGCTGCTGCACATCTTCAACAACATCTCCGTGCCCGCGGGCTGGATGAAGAGCTACTCGGCCTATGCCGGCGTGCAGGACGCGATGATCCAGTGGTGGTACGGCCACAACGCCGTGGGCTTCCTGCTCACCGCCGGCTTCCTGGGCATGATGTATTACTTCATCCCCAAGCAGGCCGGTCGTCCGGTCTACAGCTATCGTCTGTCCATCGTCCACTTCTGGGCGCTGATCTTCACCTACATGTGGGCCGGCCCGCATCACCTGCACTACACGGCGCTGCCCGACTGGACGCAATCCGTGGGCATGGTGTTCTCCATCATCCTGCTGGCACCCAGCTGGGGCGGCATGATCAACGGCGTGATGACGCTGTCGGGCGCCTGGCACAAGCTGCGTGACGACCCCATCCTGCGCTTCCTGATCGTCGCGCTGTCGTTCTACGGCATGTCGACCTTCGAAGGCCCGATGATGGCCATCAAGACCGTGAATGCGCTGTCGCATTACACCGACTGGACCATCGGTCACGTGCACTCGGGTGCGCTTGGCTGGGTGGGTCTGATCACCATGGGTTCGCTCTACTACCTGATTCCGCGCCTGTTCGGCAAGGACAAGATGTACTCCGTGCCGGCAATCGAGCTGCACTTCTGGATGGCAACCATAGGCATCGTGCTGTACATCGCCGCGATGTGGATTGCCGGCGTGATGCAGGGCCTGATGTGGCGCGCGGTCAACCCCGACGGCACGCTGACCTACACCTTTGTCGAAAGCGTGAAGGCGACCTATCCGTTCTACGTGATCCGCGTGGTCGGTGGTCTGCTGTACCTGGGCGGCATGCTGGTCATGGCCTGGAACACATGGATGACCGTGATCAACGGCCGTTCCGTCAAGGTCGCGATTCCCGCAGTGAACCCGGCGCATGCCTGAGTTCAAGGAGCCTCACATGTCTGATCAAAACAAAAAATCAAGCGGATTCACCCATGAAAAGGTGGAAACCAGCAATTTCTGGCTGATCGTGCTGACCTTGCTGGTCGTGGCCGTTGGCGGCCTGGCGGAAATCGTGCCGCTGTTCTACCAGAAGTCGACCACCGAAGCCGTGCAGGGCGTCAAGCCCTACACCGCGGTGCAGCTCGTGGGCCGCGATATCTACCAGCGCGAAGGCTGCTACAACTGCCACTCGCAGATGATCCGCCCCTTCTACGCCGAGACGCTGCGCTACGGCCACTACTCGGTGGCCGGCGAGTTCGTCTACGACCACCCGTTCCAATGGGGTTCAAAGCGTACCGGTCCCGACCTGCACCGCGTGGGCGGCAAGTACAGCGACGAATGGCATCGCATTCACCTGAACAACCCGCGCGATGTCGTGCCCGAGTCGAACATGCCCGCCTATGCATGGCTGGGCAAGACGCCTGCGGACCACGGCTCGATTGCCGCCCACATGACGGCGCTGCGCCGCGTGGGCGTGCCCTACACGGACGACGAGATCAAGGCGTCCACCGACGAGGTCAAGGGCAAGACGGAAATGGAAGCCGTCATCGCCTACCTGCAGGTTCTTGGCACGGCACTGAAGTAAGAGGAAAGCACCATGGACATCATCACCACCATGCGCATCGTGGTCACGCTGGCGTCTTTTGCCTTCTTTGTGGGCATCTGGTGGTGGGCTTACGCCCGCCGCAACAAGGCCCGCTTCGACGAGGCAGCGCAGCTGCCCTTTGAGCAGGACTGAAGTGTCCTGTCTGCATAACGAGAACAACCCATGAGCGATTTCGTAAACAATTTTTGGTCGATCTTCGTGATCGTGCTGACGCTTGGCGGCATTCTTTTTTGCGCGCTGCTGCTGCTTTTCACGGCGCGCAAGAAAGTCGTCTCCGCCGAGGACAACACCACGGGTCACGTCTGGGACGGCGACCTGCGCGAGCTGAACAACCCCTTGCCACGCTGGTGGGTGTGGCTGTTTGTCATCACCGTGATCTTCGGCATCGTCTATCTCGCGGCCTATCCGGGCCTGGGATCGATCTCGGGCAAGCTGGGCTGGACGCAGGTCGGTGCCTACGAGGCTGAAATGGCCAAGGCCAAGGCGCAGATCGAGCCGCTTTATGCGCGCTTTGCGACCATGACGCCCGAGCAGCGTGCCGAAGATCCCCAGGCCATGGCCATTGGCGAGCGCTTGTTCATGAACAACTGCGCGCAATGCCACGGCTCGGATGCGGGCGGCGGCAAGAGCTTCCCCAACCTGACCGACGGCGACTGGCTCTACGGCGGCGATCCCGAAACCATCAAGACGACCATCACCGAAGGGCGTTTCGGCATCATGCCGCCCATGGCCGCGGCCGTGGGCACGCCCGAAGACGTGCGCAATCTGGCGCACTATGTGCTGAGCCTGTCGGGCAGCCCCAGCGATTCGCTGCGGGCATCGCTGGGCAAGTCCAAGTTCACCGCCTGCGCTGCCTGCCACGGCATGGACGGCAAGGGCAACCCTGCGATGGGCGCGCCCAACCTGACCGACGATATCTGGTTGCACGGCTGGGGTGAAGCCGCGATCATCGACATCATCAACAACGGCAAGCAAAACCAGATGCCCGCGCAGAAGGACAAGTTGACCGAAGGCCAGATCGGCGTGCTGACCTCCTATGTGTGGAGCCTCTCGCACAAGCCGGCCGCTGCGCGCTGACAGCGCTGACCCGGGGCGGCGCGCAAGTGCCGCCCTTTTTTTTCGTCCGCTCGCCATGCAGCGCAGGCGCGCGGACCGCAACCTTGAAAGTCGCACCATGTCGAAGAATCCTGCCAACGCTCCCGCACACGATCCCCGGCCCTGGTGGAAATTCGGCTTTGTCTGGATGGTGATCGGCGGCCCGGCCGTGGTCGTGGTCGCGGGCCTGGTCACCTTCTGGATAGCCGCCGCCAACCCCGACCCGGTGATCGACCCCGATTACTACCGCCACGGCATGGAGATCAACGAGACGCTGTCGAGCAAGCCCGACCTGCGCCTGGCGCCCGCGCTGACCGGCCGCAACCATGCGGCCACGCCGGCCGAACACGCGCCCACCGACCGCTGAGCCACGGCCGCGGGTTTTCCGCAGAGCCCGTGCGCTTCTTTGGCTGCAGAATGAAATCCTTGCTGCGAAAGGAGTTCCTGATGTGGGCAAAACGCTTGATGTGGATTCTCTGGCCCGCATTTCTCGCCGCCTGTGCGATGGAAATGCTGGTGTTCGGGCTGGTCGATCCCAGCGAGATCCAGTGGCAGGGCGCGGCCCTGGGCTGGAGCCGGCAGGCGTTCTACACGCTGTCGTTCTTTGTCTTCTGGCTGGTGATCAGCGGCGCCAGCGCGCTGACCTGTGTGCTGGGAATGGGGCCGGCTGAAATCAACGGCTGGGACAAGGACGCGCCACGCCTGCGTGATCCCGCGCCGGCGCTCGATTGAGCGCCCCGCGCCGCCAGGCGCTGTCAGTCACAACCGTGCTGGTTGTTGACAATGCGCTTGAGCGCGTCGGTGTCGAGAATGCGGATATGCCGCTGCTTGACTTCGACGATGCCTTCTTCGACGAACTTCGAGAAAGTGCGGCTCACGGTCTCGAGCTTGAGGCCCAGATAGCTGCCGATCTCCTCGCGCGTCATGCGCAGCACCAGTTCCGAGGCTGAAAAGCCGCGCGTGTGCAGCCGCTGCACCAGGTTCAGCACGAAGGCCGCCAGCCGTTCCTCGGCGCGCATGCTGCCCAGCAGCAGCATCACGCCGTGCTCGCGCACGATTTCACGGCTCATGACCTTGTGCACATGGTTCTGCAACACCGTGACTTCGCGCGACAACTCCTCGAGCTTGTCGAAAGGCATCACGCAGACTTCGGCGTCTTCCAGCGCCACCGCATCGCAGGTGTGGTGGTCGTTGACGATGCCGTCCAGGCCGATGATCTCGCCGGCCATCTGAAAGCCGGTCACCTGGTCGCGCCCGTCCTCGGTGGCCACGCTGGTCTTGAAGAAGCCCGTGCGTATCGCGTAAAGCGAGGAGAACGTCTCGCCGTTGTGGAACAGCAGGCTGCCACGCTTGATCTTGCGACGCACGGCGACGATGGTGTCTATGCGTTCCATCTGCTCCGCGTTCAGCCCTATGGGCAGGCACAGCTCACGCAGATTGCAGTTGGAGCAGGAGGCTTTGATCGCTTGTAGATTCATGGAATGGGACCTCGGGGTGGGCGATGCAAATCTGAAGACCGGCGCAGCCCCCGTTTATCGCATGGAACGCAGCGGCGCGCAGCGCCCGCCAGTTTTGCCGGCCGCTGACATGCATCAAATTGTCGCAGGCCCTGGCTGCGCAAGACTTGATCGACATCAAGGTCTGGAAGATTGCATTGCGGCAAAGTACGACAAAGCAAGGAATATCCAATGACCGCAATCACCCCCGAGCTGTTGCAGCGCTATGACGTGCCGGGCCCGCGCTACACCTCGTTCCCGACGGCCGACCGCTTTGTCGAAGCCTTCGGCCAGGACGACTACACCCTGGCGCTGGCGCAGCGCCGGCAGGGCGCACCCGGTCAGGCACGGCCGCTGTCGTTGTATGTGCATATCCCGTTCTGCGCCGCGCTGTGCTACTACTGCGCCTGCAACAAGATCATCACGCGCCACCCCGAGCGCGCCCAGACCTATCTCGAGTACCTGGCGCGCGAAGTCGCGCTGCACACCGCGCACTGCGGCACGGGACAGCCCGTGAGCCAGCTGCACCTGGGCGGCGGCACGCCGACTTTCCTCAGCGACCAAGGTCTGAGCGAGCTGATGGCGCTGCTGCGCCGCCACTTTGCCTTCCAGCCCGGCGGCGAGTATTCGATTGAAGTCGATCCGCGCACCGTGACGCCCGAACGCCTGGCGTTTCTTGCCCAGCTGGGCTTCAATCGCCTGAGCTTCGGCGTGCAGGACTTCGATCCGCAGGTGCAGAAGGCCGTGCACCGCGAGCAGCCCGCGAGCCAAGTGTTTGCGCTGGTGCAGGCGGCGCGCGAACTGGGCTTTGAATCGATCAACGTCGATCTGATCTACGGCCTGCCATGCCAGACGCCGGAATCGTTCGAGCGCACGCTGGCCCAGGTTGGCGAGCTGCGGCCCGACCGCATCGCGCTGTACGCCTACGCCCATCTGCCCGAGCGCTTCAAGCCGCAGCGGCGCATAGACAGCGCGGCGCTGCCCGGCGCGGGCGCGAAGCTGGCCATGCTGGCACGCTCGCTGGAAAGCTTCCAGGAAGCCGGCTATGTCTATGTGGGCATGGACCACTTCGCGCTGCCCACCGATGCGCTGGCCGTGGCCAAGCGCCAGGGGCGGCTGCACCGCAACTTCCAGGGCTACAGCACCCAGCCCGACTGCGATCTGATCGCGCTGGGTGTCTCGGCCATAGGCCGGGTCGGCGCCACCTACAGCCAGAATGCCAAGACCCTGGACGAGTACTACGACCTGCTCAACCAGGGACGGCTGCCGGTGGTGCGCGGACTGGCGCTGAGCCGCGACGACCTGATACGCCGCGCGGTGATCATGGCGCTGATGTGCCAGGGCGAGCTGCTGTTTGAATCGCTGGACCAGGCCTGGCTGATCGATTCGCGGCGCTACTTTGCCGCCGAGCTGGCACTGCTTGCCGATCTGCGGGGCCAGGGTCTGGTGGAGATCGACGCCGAGGGTCTGCGCGTCACCGCCATGGGCTGGTATTTCGTGCGCGCAGTAGCCATGACATTTGACCGTTATTTGCAGGCCGACAGGAACCGCGCGCGGTTTTCCCGGATCATCTAGGGTGGCGCGCGGCGGCCAAGGCGGCCTGCGCCCGGCCTCATTCCCGTTCGCGCTGAGCCTGTCGAAGCGCAGGCCTGCCGCTTTCATTCACACTTTCTTGCCTGCGTGACCAGGCGCAGGGCCTATGTTGTTTTCGCTGGTTTGGACTGCCGCTGTCATGGGCCTCATGGGGGGCCCGCATTGCCTGGCGATGTGCGCCGCGCCGTGCGCGGTGGTGACTTCGACCGCGACGACGGCGTCCGCCGCCAGCGTGGTGCAGGTCCATGGCCGGCGCAGCCGGCTGTGGCAGCGC
>JBBKVU010000648.1:0-7945 GCA_037968595.1 Comamonas sp. | reverse complement strand
ACACCGGCCAGATGAATCAGGAGACAAGAATGTTCAAGAAATACCCAGCGCTTGCTGCGCTGTGCCTGGCCGCACTGGCCTCCACGGCCCAGGCGCAGACCTACCCCGCCAAGCCCGTCAAGCTGGTCGTGGGCTTTGCGGCCGGCGGCCCCACGGACGTCGTCGCGCGCGCCTTTGCCGACCACGCCAGCCGCGCGCTGGGCCAGGCTTTCCTGGTGGAAAACAAGCCCGGCGCCAACACCATTCTCGCCGCCCAGGCCGTCGCCAGCGCGGCCGCCGATGGCTATACGCTGCTGTTTGCCGCGACCAACCATTCGATGATTCCGGCGCTCTACAGCAGCCAGGTGAAGTTCGACGCGGTGCGTTCGTTCCGCCCCATCTGCACCGTCGCCACCAGCCCCACGGTGCTGGTCGTGGGCAAGTCGCTGCCGATCAGGACGCTGGGCCAGTACATCGACAAGGCCAGGAAGGAACCGGGCCGTGTCACCGCCGGCACCGCGGGCGCGGGCAGCTCGGGGCATTTCGCCACCGAGATCTTCGCGCGCGCCCAGCGCATAGACCTGAACCATGTGCCCTACAAGGGCGCGGCGCCGGTGATCACCGACCTGATGGGCGGGCAGATCGACAGCTCGTTTGCGACGCTGGGCTCGGTGCTGCCGCAGATCCGCAGCGACAAGCTCTCGGCACTGGCCGTGGCCTCGCCCCAGCGCTCCGCGCTGCTGCCCGATGTGCCGACGTTTGCCGAAGCCGGCGGCGGCAACTATTCGGCCGATGCCTGGTATGGCGTGCTCGCGCCAGCCGGCGTTCCCGCGCCCGTCGCCCAGACGCTGGAACGCGTGGCCGCCGAGTTCGCCAAAAGCGAAGCCGCGGTGCAGAAGCTGCGCAATCTGGGACTGGACGCCGCATCGACCTGCGGCAACACGTTTGCCGTGCAGATCAGCCGTGAAGTCACGACCTATTCGCAGATCGCCAAGGATCTGAACCTGCAGACCCACTGATATCGCGCCCCCGCCGCCCCTATCCGGAGACAAAAAATGCATGCCATCGCCAAGACCCTGATTGCCGCCTGCGCGCTTGCCGCCGCCACCGTCCATGCGGCCTTTCCCGAGCGCCCGATCACCATCGTCGTGCCCTACGCACCCGGCGGCGCCGCGGACGCGGTCGCCCGCCTGCTGGCGACGCACCTGGGAACCAAGCTGGGCACCAGCGTGATTGTCGAGAACCGCGCGGGCGCCAGCGGCACGATTGGCGCGAGCTACGTGGCCAAGGTGCCGGCCGACGGCTACACCATGCTCTACGACGCCACGCCGTATTCGATCAACCCGCACCTGTTTCCCAAGATGCCGTATGCGGCGAATGCGCTGCAGCCGCTGTCGCTGGTGCTGCTGGCACCGAACATTCTGATCGTGCCGGCCAATTCGCCCTTCAAGAATGTGGGCGAGCTGATTGCCAAGGCCAAGGCCCAGCCGGGCAGGATCAACTTCGCCTCGGGCGGCAGCGGCACGGTGCAGCGCCTGGCGTCGGAGCTGTTCCGCCAGCAGCTCAAGCTCGACATGGTGCATGTGCCCTACAAGAGCGGCGGCCCGGCAATTGCCGACGTGATCGGCGGCCAGGTGGACTTCATGTTCAGCACCGTTGCCGCGTCGCAGTCGCTGGTGACGGGCGGCAAGCTGCGCGCGCTGGCGGTGTCGTCGCCGCAGCGCAGCAAGCGCCTGCCCGATGTGCCCACGGTGGCCGAAACGGTGATTCCCGGTTACGAGGTCTACGAGTGGAACGGCATGTTCCTGCCCGCGGGCACGCCTGCGGCCATCGCCAGCAAGCTGCAGCAGACCCTGGTCGAAGTGCTCAAGGAAGACGTGGTCAAGCAGCGCCTCGAGGACCTGGGCGCCAGGCCCGTGGGCTCCACGCCTGCGGAGTTCGCCACCTTCCTTGCCAAGGAAGACGCCAAGTGGGGCGAAGTCGTGCGCCGGGGCGACATCAAGCAGGACTGACATGGCACCGCACCCGCTCTCCCAGCCCGTGCCGCACTCGGTGGGCAGCAACCGCCCGCTGCGCAGACTGCCGCCGCTGGCCTGCGATTCCCACATGCATATCTTTGCGCCGGAATTCGCGCCCTCGGCGCATTGGCCGCGCACGCCGCCCGTGGCGCGCGTGGATGACTATCGCCGGTTGCAGCAGCGCCTGGGAACGGCGCGCACGGTGGTGGTCACGCCGTCGACCTACGGCACCGACAACGCCTGCACGCTGGACGCGCTGCGCCAGCTCGGCGACAGCGCGCGCGGCGTGGCCGTGGTCGGCCAGGACGTGAGCGACGCGGAACTGACGCGGCTGGACGCGCAACGCGTGCGCGGTCTGCGCGTGAACTTCGTCACGCCCCAGTCGTGGGGCACGACCACGCAGGAAATGCTGGTCACCCTGGCGCACAAGCTCGCGGGATCGCAATGGCATGTCCAGCTGTTTGCGCACCCCGACCAGATCGTCGCGCTCGCGCCCGTGCTCAAGGCCTTGCCGGTGCCGCTGGTGATCGATCACCTGGGCCGCATAGACCCGGCCGAGGGGGCGTCGGCGCCGGCCTATCGCGTGCTGCGCGCGCTGCTCGACGGCGGCAATGCCTGGGTCAAGCTCTCGGGCGCGTACATGCGTTCGGCCGTGCACGGTCCGACCTATGCCGACACGCTGCCGCTGGGCCGCGCGCTGGTCCAGGCCGCGCCCGAACGCCTGGTCTGGGGCAGCGACTGGCCGCACACCACCGAAGTCCCGGGCACGGTCAACGACGCCGATCTCGTCGATCTGCTGCAGCATTGGACCGGCTCCGACGCCGCCATGGACCTTATTCTTGTGGACAACCCGGCGCGGCTCTATGGCTTCGACACCGCGGCCTGAGCTACAGGCCTGATTGAAAGAAAGTGCTTCCCATGTTCCTGCTGCAAGCCCCCCAAGTCCGTGAACTGCAGCCGTTCACGTCCATGCCCGAATCACTGCGCCGGCGCGAGCGCAGCGCCTGGGCCGACGCCAACCGCGGCGGCGCCATCACCGATTCGTTTCTCGAGGGGCCGGTGCTCGACGCCGCCGGCAACCTCTATGTGAGCGACATTCCCTGGGGCCGGATTTTCCGCATCGACGCGCAAGGCGCATGGCGCCTGGTGGCCGAGTACGACGGCGAGCCCAACGGCATGAAGTTTCTCGATGACAGCACGCTGCTGATCACCGACTACAAGAACGGCCTGATGCGCCTGGATGTCGCCAGCGGCCAGGTCACGCCCTTTCTCGAGCGCCGCAACAGCGAGCGCTTCAAGGGTGTCAACGACCTGGTCTTCGACGCCGCAGGCAATCTGTATTTCACCGACCAGGGCCAGAGCGGCCTGCACGACCCCAGCGGCCGGCTCTACCGCCTGCGCCCGAACGGCCAGCTCGATCTGCTGCTGAACAATGTGCCCAGCCCCAACGGCGTCGCGCTGTCGCCCGACGGCCGCGTGCTGTACCTGGCGGTCACGCGCGGCAACTGCGTGTGGCGCGTGCCGCTGCTGCCCGACGGCAGCGTCGCCAAGGTCAGCCAGTTCTTCACCTCGTACGGCCCCAGCGGCCCGGACGGCCTGGCGGTCGATGAAGAAGGCAGGCTGCTGATCGCCAACCCGGGACTGGGCTATGTCTGGGTGCTCAATCACCGCGCCGAGCCCGTCGAAGTGCTGCGCGGCGTGGCCGGCAGCTCGACGACGAATCTGGCGTTTGGCGGCGCCGACCGGCGCACGCTGTATGTGACGGATTCCACGCATGGCCAGATCCTGCGCGCCACGCTGGCGACGCCCGGCCTGGCGCTGCATGCGGGTCGCGCCAGCTAGGCGGCCTGGGGCGGCTTGGCGATCACCTTGATCTCGAACTGAAAGCCGTAAAGCCAGGTCACGCCCACGCCGGTGAGCGTGGGATAAGGCGCCTGGCCCCAGAACTCGGGAATGATGTTCCAGATGGTCTCGAAATGGGCTTCGGGGTCGACGATGAACACCGTGACATCGACCACATCGTCAAACGTGCAGCCCGCGGCCTGCAGCACCGCATTGAGGTTGGCAAACGCGCGCCGCACCTGGGCCTCGAGTCCGGGTTCGGGCGAGCCGTCCTCGCGGCTGCCGACCTGGCCCGAGACGAACAGCATGCCGTTGGCGCGCACCGCGGGCGAATAGCGGTTGCGTTCATAGAGCGCCTGGCGGCCCGACGGGAAGACCACATCGCGTTGCGTCATGGGATTCTTTCTTCAGTGGAGATGCGCCCACTTTAGGGGCCGCGGCCGCGTCGATAAACCAGCAAGCCTGTGCATCACTGTTTGTAAAATCCAAACAATCAACACAGGATCTGGAGTTCGAATGGACCGCTTCGATGCCATGCAGGCGTTTGCCCGGGTGGTCGAAACCGGCAGTTTCACCCAGGCCGCAATGACGCTGCACATGAGCCGCACCAGCGTCACGCAGCTGGTGCAGCAGCTCGAAGCCCGGCTGCGCGTGAAGCTGCTGCACCGCACCACGCGCAAGGTCAACGTCACGGCCGACGGCGCGGCGTATTACGAACGCGTGCTGCGCGTGCTGGCCGATGTCGACGACGCCGAGACCAGCCTGTCGGGCGGCGCGCAATCACCGCGCGGCCGGCTGCGCGTCGATGTGCCCAGCCCGCTGGCACGGCTGATCCTGGTGCCGGCCCTGCCCGACTTCCATGCGCGCCATCCCGAGATCCAGCTCGATCTGGGCGTTAGCGACCGCATGGTCGACATCATTGGCGAGAACGTCGACTGCGTGCTGCGCGGCGGCGAGCTGACCGACCAGTCGCTGATGCAGCGCCATGTCGCCGACCTGCCGCTGGGCGTCTACGCCGCGCCGCGCTATCTCGCGCTGGCCGGCATGCCCGTCCACCCGCGCGAACTCGAAGGCACGCACCAGCGCATCGTCGGCTTTCACTGGGCGCGCCACGGCAGGGCCGCGTCCTATGCGATGCAGCGCGGCGACGAGCGCATCGAAGTGCGCGGGCGCCACGCGCTGTCGGTCGACGACGGCAATGCCTATATCGCCGCCGGCGTGGCCGGCATGGGCGTGCTGTGGCTGCCCGAGTACATGGCCAGGGCCCACCGGGACAGCGGCGAACTCGTGCCGCTGTTCGAGGACTGGCAAATGGCGCCCATGCCGCTCTATCTGGCCTATGCGCCGCAGCGCCATGTGAGCGCCAAGCTGCGCGCCTTCATGGACTGGGTCGCGGCGCTGATGGACCGGCATGCGCCGGTCATGCGCCGCCCTTTCGGGTAGAACGCCAGTCCGCTCAGAAGCGGTATTTCATCGACACCATGAAGTTGCGCGGCGGGCCATAAAGCCCGCGCGTATCCGACACGCCCGAGAGGTAGCGCTTGTCGAAGGCGTTGTTGAGATGCGCCGCCACCGACAGCTGCTTGCTGACCTCATAGCGCGCCATCAGATTGAGCAGCGCATAGCTCTGCTGGGTATAGGTGGCCAGCGGGTCGCCGGTCTTGCTTTCCCAATGCACGCCGCCGCCCAGCGTCAGCCGGTTCCAGTCGCCGGGCAAGCGGTAGGTCGTGGACAGCTTGAAGGTGTGCAGCGGAATGCGCGTCATCAGCCGCTGGCCGTCCTTATCGCGCGTCTTGCTGAAAGTGTAGCCCGTGGCCATCTGCCAGCCGCGCGCGATCTCGCCGGCCAGTTCGACTTCCACGCCCTGCGTGATGGTGTCGTCTATCGCGGTATAGGTGCGCGTTGCCGCGTCCCACACCGGGAACGTGTCCTGCTGGGTGCGGAACAGCGACAGGCTGGAGTTCAGCGCGCCCTCGTAGAAGCTGCCCTTGAGGCCGACTTCGTAGCTGATGCCCTCTTCGGGCGCCAGCCGGTCGCCGTTGAGGTCGATCACATAGTCGGGCTGGGGATTGAAGATCTTGGTGTAGCTGGAGTAGAGCGAATAGGTGTCGTTGAGCGCATGCACCAGGCCCACATAGGGGACGAAGATGCCGCCTTCGCGCAGGCGCACCGCAGTCACATTGCCGCTGGCGTAGCTCAGCGAGTCACGGTCCTGCTTCCAGTTGGTGAAGCGGCTGCCCAGCAGCAGGCTGGTGGCATCGCTCAGTTGCAGCCGCGAATTGAGGTAGGCGCTGTACTGGTGTTCCTGAGACGTGGAGCGGCCGGTCGAGGCGGACGTGGGTTTGGCGACCTCGTTGGTCCAGTTGAAGATGTCGTTGATGGCCTGGCGCGGCGACGCGTAGCCCGGACTTTCCTGCTCGAGGCGCGACAGCGTGACGCCGCCGATCAGCTCATGGCGCCGCCCGAACAACGTGAACGGGCCAGTGGCATAGGCATCCAGGCTGGTCTGCTCGACGGCGCTGGCCCAGTGGATCATCTGCGTGCTGCCGCCCAGGCCGGTCGCCTGGTTCACCGCATTGACGGGCGAAGCCATGAACGTTTCATAGCTGTAGCGGCCATGGGTCAGCTCGGCCTTGGCGCTCCAGCCCGAGCCGAAGGTGTGCTCGATAGAGCCAAAGACGTTGTCGACCTTGTGATCGTAAAAGGCCCAGTCCGGCGACGCGCCGTTCGCCAGCGACGCGCCCGTGGGCTGGCCGTTGGTGTAGACCTCCCAGAACGCGCGTATGGGGGAGTTGGTGTTGCGCGTGATGTGGCTCAAGCCCGCGGTCAGCAGCGTGCGCGGGCCCAGATCGACCTCAGCGATGCCGTACAGCGTGGCGTAGTCCTGCTGGTAGGTGTCCACCCAGGCGCCGTCGCGCTTGTAGTCGGCCACCAGACGCGCGCGCACCGAAGCGTCTTCGTTGAGCGGGCGCGAGATATCCACGCCGGCGCCACGGCGCGACCAGGAGCCGGCATCGGCGCTGATGAGGGCCTGCGCCTCCTTGGTCGGCCGCTTGCGGATCATGTTGATCGTGGCGGCGGGCGTGCCCACGCCGCTCATGATGCCGGTGGCGCCCTTGACGACTTCCACGCGGTCGTAGATCGCCGTGCTCTGCAGGTAGTTGCTCATCGCCGCGGAGGTGGGCACGCCGTCGACCTGGAAGTTGGTGATGCTCGAGCCGCGAGCCCACATCTGCGGGCTGTCCGAGCCCAAGCTGAAGGGCTTCATCGTGATGCCGACCGCGGATTCCAGCACATCGCCGAGGCTGTAGAGCCGCTGGTCGTCCATGCGCTGGCGCGTGATCACCGTGACCGACTGCGGCGTCTCCTGCGGCGTCAGGTTCAGCCGCGTCGAACTGCTGGTCGAGAAGGTGGTGTACGAGCCCGTGCCCTCGGTGGTCGAACCCGGGGCCTTGCCCGACACCGACACTACGGCCAGCGCATGTTCGGCCGACGCCGACGGCTCCCTGGGAACGGCCCTGAGCGTGAATGCGCCGGGCTCGGAATCGATGACCTGCACGTCGGTTCCCGCGAGCAGGCGATCGAGCGCCTGGCGCGGCGTCTGGCGGCCCTGCACCGCGGGCGCCGAACGGCCGGCCACGACCTGCTGTTCAAACAGCACCTGGTGCCTGGCCTGCTGCGAGAGCGCGCGCAATGCGCCCGCCAGCGACTGGGCGGGAATGTCGAATGTCAGCGCCTGCTGCGCCTGCGCGGGCGCTGCCATCAGTGTCACCGCGGCGGCGACGACGAGCGCCGTGCCCGCGGGCTGCCAGGCCCGGAAGTTGCGCTGCAATGCCGCGCCCGCGAAGGCGCCCCTCAACTGTCTTGTTTTCATTTGCTGTCCTGCGGATCTGCTTTGGTTTTTCAGGCTGTGGCTGATCTGCACGCAGGCAGGTACTGGCTGGCAACCGGAGGGCGCGAAAAATTCAGGCCCTTGCAGAGATAAACGGGGGGCGCGCGCAAAGTGGGAACGTGGTGCGCGAAATTTTTTCGCGGCCTGGCGCGTCAACGCGCGCTGATGCGCCAGCCGTCAACGCCCAGGTCCTGCACGCGCACCGGCAGCAGCA
>JBBKVU010000647.1:0-3275 GCA_037968595.1 Comamonas sp. | reverse complement strand
TATCGGCAACGCGCGCGACAGGCACCTCGGCCGTCAACGGAATATAGGCCGCTCCCGCCTTCATGATCCCGAGTGCCGTCACCGGCAACAACACGCTACGCCCGACGCAGAACGCGACGAAATCGTCGCGCCCGACGCCGCGCTGCAACAGCGCATGCGCCAGCCGGTTCGACTGCGCTTCCAGTTCCCCGTACGACAGCGATGTCACCCCATCTTCCACGGCGACCAACTCCGGATGCAGACGCGCCACCCGCGCGCAACGCTCCGGCAGCAGCGGCGAAGTCGATCCCGCCACCGCCTGGCCGCTCAGTGCCAGCAGACGCGATCGCTCTGCCGGCGGCAGGCAGGAAAGAGACGCGATCGGCGCATCGACCTGCTCCAGCATGGCGCGCAACAGGCATTCGAAACTGGCCGCGAAGCGCGCCACCGTGGCCGCATCGAACAGGTCGGTGCTGTATTCCCAACTGAGCTGCAGACCGTCCGCCGCCTCTTCGGCGTCGAGCGTCAGGTCGAACTGCGCCGTGCGATGCTGCGTGACCAGCGACGACACCGTCAGGCCGGGCAGCGAGCCGCTTTCTTCCTCATTGTTCTGCAATGACAGCATCACCTGGAATAGGGGCGAGTAGCTGAGGGAGCGCTGCGGCTGCAGCGCCTCCACCAGCCGGTCAAACGGCAACTGCTGGTTGGCATACGCCTCCAGGTTGGTCTGGCGGCATTGCTGCAACAGCGCGCTGAAACTCATGTCCTCGGCCAGCTCGGCGCGCAGCACCAGCGTATTGACAAAGAAGCCGATCAGGCCGGCGATCTCCGGCTGCTCGCGGTTCGCCACCGGCGTGCCCAGCACGATATCGCTGGCCCCGCTGTAGCGCGACAGCAGGGCGCTCAAGGCCGCGTGCAGGCCCATGAACAGCGTGGCCCCGTGTTCGCGGCACACCGCGCGCAGCCGGCCGCTCACTTGCGTGTCCAGCCGGCTGTGCAGCAGCGCACCCTCGAAGCTCTGCTGCGCCGGACGCGGATGGTCCAGCGGCAGGCTGTGCACTTCCGGCAAGGCGGCCAGCTTCTGCTGCCAGTACGCCAGTTGCTGCGCATGGCGCGCCTGTTGCGGCGCTTCGCGCTGCCAGCTGGCGTAGTCCGCATACTGAACAGGCAGCGCCTGCCAGCCCGGCGCCCTGCCCTCGACCAGCGCCGCATACGCTTCGCACCACTCGTCAACCGCGATCGCGCCCGACCAGCCGTCCGACGCAATATGATGCAGCACCAGGATCAGCACATGGCGCTGCGGCGCCAGGCGCAGCAATTGCGCCCGCAATGGCAGCTCGCAGCGCAGCTTGAACGGCCGCTCCGCTTCCGCTTCGATGGCCGCCGCCATTGCCGTCTCATCTTCCACCGCCAGCACCGGCAGGGCCAGTGTCGCCACTTCCTGCACTTCCTGCCATGCATGCTCGCCATCGCTGGCATAGGTCGTGCGCAGCACTTCATGGCGCTGCACCACCAGCAGCAGCGCCTGCTGCAGCAGCGCCACATTCAACTCGCCCCGCAGTTCGAGCGCCATCGGCATATGATATTGCACGCTCGCCCCGTCGCCCATCTGGTCAATCAGCCACAGGCGTTGCTGGCCATGCGACAAGGGTACCCGTCCGGGACCGCGGCGCACGATCGGCTGCGCCTCCGCCGGCCCGGCCTGCTCGATGCGCAGTGCCAGCGCCGCCAGCGTCTGCGCCTCGAACACGGCCGCGATCGGCAGAGCCGCCTGACGCTCCTGGCGCACCTTGGCGATCACGCGCATGGCCAGCAGCGAGTGCCCGCCCAACGCAAAGAAATTATCCACGGCCGACACCGGCCGGCCTGGCTTGAGCAAACTGGTCCACACACCCGCCAGCCATAGTTCGCACGCCGTCGCCGGCGCCACGAAAGCCTGTTCGGCCGCGATCGTCGGCGCCGGGAGCGCCTGACGGTCGATCTTGCCGTTTGCCGTGACTGGCAAGGCCGGCAAGCACATCAGCGCCGTGGGCACCATATAGTCCGGCAGCGTGCTGGCCAACTGGGCACGCACCGCATCGGCCGACCAGTCACTGGCGTTGGCCACGACATACGCCGCCAGGCGCTTGTCGCCGACCCCGGATTCGTACACCGTCACCACCGCCTGCCGTATGCCGGCCATTTGCAACAGCGCCGTTTCGATTTCGCCCAACTCGATCCTGAAACCGCGCAGCTTGATCTGCTTATCGGCACGCCCGACCAGTTCGATCACGCCATCAGCGCGTAGGCGAGCCAGATCGCCAGTACGGTACAACCTGGCTCCGGCCGACTGGCTGTAGGGGTCGCGCACGAATTTTTCGGCACTCAGTTGCGGCAAGCCCAAATAGCCGCGCGCCACCCCCGGCCCACCGATGCACAGCTCACCTTTGACACCGGGCGCCACCAGCGCTAACGCGGTGTCGAGCACATACAGGCAACTGCCTGCGAACGGACGCCCGATCGGCACCATGCCCGCTTCAGCCGCCTGCCCCTCGTGGTAGCTGCTGTCGATGGTCGCTTCGGTCACCCCATACGTATTAATCAGCCGTATCGATACCCCGAACGCGGCCCGTACCCGCGCTTGGTCGGCCCCATACCAGCTATCCGAACCGACCACCACCAACCGCATCGGGGGAGCGCTAGAAGCACTCTCTTCCAGATAGCCGCATAATTCGCGCAGCACCGCTGGCACGAATTCGGCCGCCGTGATGCGTTCGCCATGCAGCCAGGCGGCGAGCGCCTGCGCATCGAGCAGCACTGCGCGCGGGCAGATCACCAGCGTATTGCCAAAACCGAGCGTGCGCACCAAATCCCCGGCAAATACGTCGAAATTGGCGTTCGCCATCTGCAGCCAGCGGTCGCCCTTCATGTCCAACTGGTAGACCTCATCCCAGGCCGCGCCGATGGCAGCCAGACCAGCATGCTCGATCAGCACCCCTTTCGGACGCCCGGTGGTTCCCGACGTAAACGTCGCATAGGCCAGCTGTTCCGGCACCAGCACTATCGCGGGAGCCGTGTCAGGCAGCGCCGCATCAAGCAGCAACTCGGCCAAATCAAGCACCGTGGCGCCGCATCCGGCGAGCAAGTGACGCTGTTCGCCGTCAGCGATCAGCCAGCGCACCTTGGCGTCAGTGAGGATATCGGCAACGCGCGCGACAGGCACCTCGGCCGTCAACGGAATATAGGCCGCTCCCGCCTTCATGATCCCGAGTGCCGTCACCGGCAACAACACGCTACGCCCGACGCAGAACGCGACG
>JBBKVU010000646.1:0-3883 GCA_037968595.1 Comamonas sp. | reverse complement strand
CCCGATGGCCGCGCACGCGTGCAGGCCTCGGGCAGCTGGGCGGCGCTGGCGCCGGCCCATGCGGGCCTGCCGGTGCAGCACTTTCCCGGGCGGCTGATCGCGCCGGGTTTTGTCGACCTGCATATCCACTATCCGCAGACCGATGTCATAGGCGCGCCCGCCGACGGCCTGCTGCCCTGGCTGGAGAACTACACCTTTCCGCACGAGCAGCGCTTTGTCGACGCCGCCTACAGCGCGGAAGTCGCCGATTTCTTCATTGCCGAGCTGCTGCGCAACGGCGTGACCACTGCGCTGGCGTTTGCCACCAGCCATCCCGCATCGGTCGATGCGCTGATGGGCGCGGCGCAAAAAGCGCAGATGCGCCTGGTCACGGGCAAGGTGCTGCAGGACCGGCATTCGCCCGACGGCGTGCGCGATGCCACCGAGCAAAGCCTGCTCGACACCGAGGCGCTGATACAGCGCTGGCATGGCGTGGACCGGCTCGGCTATGCGATCACGCCGCGCTTTGCGCCCACGAGCTCCGAGGCCCAGCTGCGTGGCGCGGGAGAACTCGCGGCGCGCCATCCCGATGTCTGGATACAGTCGCATGTCGCCGAGAACCTCGACGAGATACGCTGGGTGCGCGAGTTGTTTCCGCAGGCGCGCAGCTATCTGTCGGTCTACGACGACTTCGGCCTGCTGCGCGAACGCTCGGTCTACGCCCATTGCATTCACCTCGATGACGCCGACCGCGCTCTGATGCGGGCGCGCGGCGCGGCCGCCGCCGTGAGCCCGACCAGCAACCTGTTTCTGGGCAGCGGCTTCTTTGACTATGCCAGCGCCCGGGAAGCCGGCTTTGCCCATGGGCTGGCCAGCGATGTCGGCGCGGGCACGAGCTTTTCGCCGTTCCAGACCATGCTTGCGGCCTATGCCGTGGGACGTGAAGGCCAGACCAAGCGCGGGCTGAGCCTCGCACCGGCAGATCTGTGGTGGCAGCACACGGGCGGCGCCGCCGCGGCGATGGGGCTGGGCGGAGTGGTGGGCAATCTGCTGCCCGGCTGCGAAGCCGACTTCGTGGTGCTCAACCCGCAAGCCACGCCGCTGCTGGCGCGCAAGACGCAGGCGGCGCGCAATCTCGATGAATTGCTGTTTGCGATGATCGTGCTGGGCGATGACCGGCTGGTCGAGCAAACCATTATTTCTCAAGCAAAATAGCCTGTTACGCTTGGTTTTCAGGCGTCCGACGCAGTATTGGCAGGAATTCCCATGAGTATCAAGAGCGACAAATGGATCCGTCGCATGGCGGAAAGCACCGGCATGATCGAGCCCTTCGAGCCCGGTCAGGTGCGCGAGGCCGACGGCCGCAAGATCATCAGCTACGGCACCAGCAGCTATGGCTATGACATACGCTGCGCACCCGAATTCAAGGTCTTCACCAACATCCACAGCACCGTGGTCGACCCGAAGAATTTCGACGAGAAGAGCTTTGTCGACTTCGAAGGCGACAGCTGCATCATTCCGCCCAACAGCTTCGCGCTGGCGCGCACCGTCGAATACTTCCGCATTCCGCGCAACGTGCTGACCATCTGCCTGGGCAAGAGCACCTACGCGCGCTGCGGCATCATCGTCAACGTGACGCCGTTCGAACCCGAGTGGGAAGGCTATGTGACGCTGGAGTTCTCCAACACCACGCCGCTGCCGGCGCGCATCTACGCGGGCGAAGGCTGCGCCCAGGTGCTGTTCTTCGAAAGCGATGAAGTCTGCGAAGTCAGCTACAAGGACCGCGGCGGCAAGTACCAAGGCCAAAGCGGCGTGACATTGCCACGGGCATAAGCCTTGGGCGACAAGCTTGCCCGGCTATCGGCAATCTCCGACAGGCGCCAGCGCGTTTGTCCTTAAGTTTCTGTCACATACCACTATTACCATCCATTGACGATACGGTAGACATGGGGTGTGCCGAGATGATCAGGAGGTTCTATGTTGGCGATGTTGAAGTTTGCATGGCGTGCGCCGCTGCAACGCGCAACGCCGGCGCCCGGCTTGGTTGCGCAGCCCGATGGCGTGCTGGCCGGCGAAAGTGAAAATCCCTGGCTTGCCCAGCGCTGCCACAGCGCCTATTGGCCGCAGCATGAGCTGGACTCGTTCATTCTGAAGATGGCCGGCCACGGCCGCGCCGTGCACGCGGCAATGATGCTGGGCGACCCCGGCTATGCGCGCCAGCAGCTCGCGGCCGCGGCGGCCATGGGCTGCCCCCAGCTGCAGGCGCTGAGCGTGCGGCTGTCAGCCTACTTCGAACACCCGCCGTGCGCGTCTGCCGTCGAAACCCACTGAGGTCGGGCCGGCGCATTCACGCCTGCAGCACAGCGCGATTGCGCCCCGCGGTCTTTGCCGCGTAGAGCGCCGCGTCGCTGCGACGCAACATCGCGCTGCCATTCTCGTCGTCGGGTCGCAATGCCGACACACCGGCACTGATGGTGATCTTGCCGACATCATCGCGCGCCGGAGCAGCCACCACCGCCAGCAATTCCCTGGCCGTTTCAAGCGCCGCTTCGGCCGTGGTGTCGGGCAGCAGCACGACAAACTCCTCGCCGCCCAGCCGCGCCACCGCGTCCGAAACGCGCAGCCTGGCCTTGAGTTGCTGCGCCAGGGTGCGCAGCACGTTGTCGCCGACTTCATGGCCATGGGTGTCGTTGACGCGCTTGAAGTGGTCCACATCGATGGTGATGATGCTCAGCGCCCGGCCGCTGCGCTGTGCCAGCGCGACCGCGGTCACCAGCCTGGCGTCGAAACCGCGGCGGTTGAGCAGTCCGGTGAGCGGGTCGCTGCTGGCCTGGCGCTCGAGTTCCTGATTGGCGTGCTGCAGCTCCAGAGTGCGCTGGCGCACGAGTTCCTCCATGGCCTCGTTCATTGTCAACAGCCTGCGCGTCATGTTGTCCAGCGTGCGTGACAGGCGTTGCACTTCGCGCGTGCTGTGCGTCTGCGGCACCACGGCGCCGTGCTTCAGGCGCTTGCCGGTGGCATCGTGGCCGCGGGCTGGCGCACGACCACGTTCCAGCCCAGGTCGCTGGCGAGATTGCGTGCCGGCAGCCGCGTCACGGCCGTGAGAAACGGCGTCTTCGCGTCCTCCCACTGCGCCAGGCCCGCAAGCCCCGGCATGGTCATGCTGTCGCGCCCGCTGGCCGATGTCTGTTCGGTGCGCGGCAGCTTCTGCTGGCGCGCGACATAGGGTGCGATGCGGCCATCCGGGGCGTAGATGATCTCGCCCGCGCGATCAAAGACAAACAGTTCGATCTGCGCATGGTCGGCATAAGTCGGGCGCAGCTCTTCCAGCGTGTCGCGTGCCCAGTCCCAGCTCAGATGCAGGCCCAGAACGCCCAGGACTTCGCCATTGCGGTAGATGGGGGCGGAAAAATCCATGAAGCGCTGGGGCTCGCCGCTGCTGCTGGGCGGCAGCCTGTCGGCGAGTGCCGGATATTCATGGACATCGCCGACGTACAGGTCCTTGAGCCCGGCCTGGAACCAGGGCTGGTCGGCGACGCTCTGGCCATGCAGGATGTTGTTGGAGTCGGTGCCGACCTTGCCGCCGGCATCGGCCACGCCTATCCAGCGACTGTAGGGCCGGCTCGAATGCATGCGCTGCAGGAGCGGCAGGACTTCCGGCGCGTCTATGCCTTTTGCCCAAAGATCCTGGGAAGCGCCCAGCACCTGCACCAGCCGGCTGCGCTCGAACAGTCCTTCGGCCAGTACCTTGGCCGCATTGTGAGCAACCATGTGCAGCGATGCCGCGGCCTCCTGCTGTATGCGCCATTTGAGCAACTCGCCAAAGGCCAGTGAAAGCAGCACGGCGACCAGCGCCACCAGGCTGCCGAAGACCACGGCAATCTGCGTGCGCAGGCTCCAGGGG
>JBBKVU010000645.1:0-5741 GCA_037968595.1 Comamonas sp. | reverse complement strand
CGCAGCTGCTGGCTCACGGCCGAAGGGCTCATGCCAAGCGCGCGCGCCGCGCCGCTCATCGACCCATGCTCGACGATGCAGGCAAAGATGGCCATGCGCTTGAAATCGTCCATGGAAGTCCTTGATTGTGAAGTATGGCTTCAAGGTGATTGTCGTCGACCACGACTACCGCCAATGGGTGGCCGGGCCTAAGCTAAGGCCTTCTTCACAGTCTTGTTGGGAGCAGAGATGAAAGTCGCATTGATTGGTGGCACGGGCTTTGTCGGCTCGGCCCTGCTGGACGAATTGCTGGGCCGCGGCCATGAAGTCGTGGCACTGGCGCGCGATCCGCAGAAATACGCGCCGCGCAACGGCCTGAGCGTGGTCCGCGCCGATGTCCAGGACGCGCAGCAGGTGCAGCAGGCGGTTGCGGGCAGCGACGCCGTGGTCAGCGGCTTCAACGCCGGCTGGACCAATCCGGACATCTACGCCGACTTCATGCGCGGCTCGCATGCCATCCAGGAAGGCACGAAGGCGGCGGGAATCAAGCGCTATATCGTCGTCGGCGGCGCGGGCAGCCTGTATGCGGCGCCCGGACTGCAGATCGTCGATACGCCGGAGTTCCCGGCCGCGATCCGCGACGGCGCGCGCGCGGCGCGCGACCTGCTCAAGGAATTGCAGGAACAGGAGCAGCAGCTCGAGTGGACTTTTCTCAGCCCGCCCATAGGCTTTCATCCGGGTGTTGGCAGCGAGCGCACCGGCAAGTACCGTGTGGGCCTGGATCATCCGCTGATGAATGGCGACCAGCCCGGCAGCATTTCGGCGGCCGATCTGGCGGTGGCCGTGGTCGATGAACTGGAGCGTCCGGCCCATGTGCGCCAGCGCTTCACGATTGCGCATTGAGGCGCAGCGGCCGCCGGCAGGGTAGCCGCCCCGGGGCGGCATACGGGCACTTGGCGCTGGCGCGCGCAAGCGCGGGCGCACGGCTATGCTGCGGGCCGTGGTGAGAAAGCCCCCGGCGCAAGGGGGCGTCCACGGTCCCTTGCGTTTCTACCGCGTGCTGCGCGCGCCCCCCATGTCCACTCCTTCTTCTCAACAACCCACCTCCTGGCTGGCGGTGGTCGCTTTGGCCATCGCGGCCTTTGTCTTCAATACCAGTGAATTCGTTCCGGTCGGCCTGCTCAGCGGCATAGGCGCGAGCTTCGGCCTGCCTGCCGAACAGGTCGGGCTGATGCTGACCCTTTATGCCTGGATTGTCGCCCTGGCTTCGCTGCCGTGCATGCTGCTGACGCGCAACATCGAGCGGCGCCGCCTGCTGATGGGCGTGCTGCTGGTGTTCATTGCCAGCCATCTGCTGTCGGGCATTGCCACCAGCTATGCCATGCTGCTGGTCAGCCGCGTGGGCGTGGCCTTGTCGCATGCGGTTTTCTGGGCCATCACCGCTTCGCTGGCGGTGCGCCTTGCGCCCGCGGGCAAGAAGGCGCAGGCGCTGAGCCTGCTGGCGGTTGGCACGTCGGTCGCCATGGTGCTGGGCATTCCGCTGGGCCGCGTGGTCGGCGAGCTGCTGGGCTGGCGCACCACCTTCATGGCCATAGGCGCGGTTGCCGCCCTGGCCATGCTGTGCCTGTTCCGGCTGCTGCCGCTGCTGCCCAGCGAGAACGCGGGCTCGCTGAGCAGCGTACCCATGCTGCTGCGGCGCAAGTCGCTGCTCTGGCTGTATGTGCTGCTGGCGGTGGTGGTCACGGCGCAGTTCACGGCCTACAGCTACATCGAGCCTTTCGTGCAGCATGTCGCCGGTCTGGGCAGTGACAGCATCACGCTGGCCCTGCTGCTATTTGGCGGCATGGGCCTGGTCGGCAGCCTGCTGTTCAGCCGCTGGGGCATGCGCTATCCGCGCCGCTTCCTGCTTGCCGCCTGCGCGGGTCTGGTGCTGTGCCTGGGGCTGCTGCTGCCCGCCGCGGGCCATGCCCTGAGCCTGTATGCGGTGGTGTCGGCCTGGGGCATAGGCATGATCTGCTTCGGCCTGGCCATGCAGTCCCAGGTACTGCGCCAGGCGTCGGATGCCACCGATGTCGGCATGGCGATGTTCTCGGGCATCTACAACATCGGCATCGGCGCTGGCGCGCTGCTGGGCAACCAGGTCATACAGCATGCAGCGCTGGTGCATATCGGCTGGGCGGGCGGCATGCTGGCCCTGGCCGGGCTGCTGTGGTGCGCCTGGGCCGGCGCGCGCTGGAAAAGCTGAGGCAGTGCTTGTGGCTGCTGCTTAAAAAACAGGCAGCCACCAGATTTTCCTTTTGGGACAGCAACTTAGCTGGCTTATCCTCTGCAAGAGTTGCAGTTGTCCACATGCTTGGGGGCCTGGCGCTGGGATAACTTGCGCCGGCTGCTCAACGCCCCAGCAGCGCCAGGCACAACGGCATCAGCAGCGCGGTGGCAACGCCGTTCAGTCCCATGGCCAGGGCCGCGAATGCACCCATGGTCGGATGGATCTGCAGCGCCCGCGCCGTGCCTATCGCGTGGGCGGTCAGGCCCAGCGCGAATCCTTGTTCTGCGGGGTCGTTGGAGCGCAGCAGGCGCAGCAGCAGCGGCGCGAGCATCGCTCCCGCAATGCCGGTGATGGCCACGGCCACGGCGGCCAGCGAGGCCGTGCCGCCATAGCGCTCGGCCATGGGCAGGGCAATCGGGATGGTCGCCGACTTGGGCGCCAGCGCCATCAGCGTGGCATCGCTGGCGCCGAACACCCAGCCCAGCCCCAGGGCCGAGAGCAGGGCCACGACGCAGCCCACGAGCAAGGCCACGCTCAGCGGCAGCCACAGCGCCCGGATGCGCGCGCGCTGCGCATACAGCGGCAGCGCGAGCGCCACGGTGGCCGGGCCTATCAGCAGGCCCAGCGCGGCGACGCCGCTGCGGTAGGTCGCATAGGGCGTGCCGGTGAGCAGCAGCACGCCGACCACGACGACCACCGCCGTGAACACCGGAATCAGCAGCGGATGGCAGCCGCTGCGCCGGTACAGCGCCATCGCGGCCAGGTAGCAGCCCAGCGTCAGCACCAGCCAGGGCAGGGGCGAAGCGGCGATCCAGGATCCCAGCGTGGCGCTCATGACTGCTCCTTTTTCGCCTGCCAGCGCAGCATCCAGCGAAAGCTCAGCAGCGTCGCGATGAAGGTGAGGGCGGCGCCCAGGATGCAGGCCAGCACGAACGGCTGCCATTGGCTGGCGAGATTGTCGAATTCAAGCATGACGCCGGCGATCACGGGAATGAACAGCAGCATCATGTTCTGCAGCAGCACCGCGCCCACGCGTTCCAGCGCTGGTGGCGTGCGACCGTGAACAATGAGCGCCGCGAGCAGCAGCAGTGTTCCGACCAGCGCTCCGGGCAGCGGCAGGTGGGTCAGTTGAACTATCGCTTCTCCCAGCAGTTGAAGCGCGAACAGGGCAGTGATGGCGTAAAGCATGGACAAGGAAAAATGAACAGGTGGCCGGCGCCGGCGCGGCGCGAGCAGGCCGATCATCGCAGGCCCGCGCAGAAAGTGCTTGCGGCCGCTTGCGCTTCCACGCTCAAGAGAATACGCTGGGCATGCGTTACAGATCCTGATCAACCGGCTGCCCGCTTGCGGCCAGGAGAGAGCCATGACCACCAGTGACCACCTGCTGCATTTCGAGCCCACCGTGGACGAACTGGCCGCGCTCAAGAAGCTCGAGATGGGCGAATCGATTTCGCTTGAATCCGCCGCGCGCGAACACATTTCCAAGCGCTTGCTGGAATTTGGCCTGGCCCGCCAGGATGCGGCGAAAAAGTGGTCCATCACTCCGCTGGGGCGCGACCTGATACGCCGGCAGGAAGATTGAGGCGCTGCAAGGCCTGAGCTGCGCGTCGGGTCCGGGCTCATCCCTGAGCGCTGGGACTACGGGTTGTCCCTTATGCCTCAAATTGCGGCAAGATAGCCAGCGCGCAGGCCGGGCAAGGACTTGGCGCGCTTTTTCACATGCTGATCACAGCTTATCCACAGCTTTGTTCTTGGCATCTGTGGAAAAAAAGCATCAGCCGCGCAGGCCCACGCCCCGCGCCCGGCACTCACTGTGGCTGCAGAATGCGCTCGCGCATGCCCTGAGGGTAGCGCAGCAGGGGAAGGGCGCCGGGCTGGCTGAATGACGTGACGCGTTGCGCTGCGGCCTGGCTCAGCCCAGCCGGACAGGTCTGCGTGGCCATGTATTCCAGCGCTGCGGCCAGGCGTGCCTCGCGCGCATCGCCCAGATCATGCTCGAAGTCATCGGGCACGCTGCAGGTGGGCGACATGCCGTCGGCGTAGTCCCCGAAGCCCTTGGCGTTCTCGCTTTGCAACTGAATGCTGAAGTAGGTGGTGCCGCAGTTTTCCTCGGGAAAGAAGCCGTAGGGCTTGCCGCAGGTGGTGGCTCCTATCTTCACCACCTCGATGTCTATGCCTTGCAGGCCGTTGATGAGCGATTCGCTGGCCGAGCAGGTGTCGGAGCCCGTCAGCACATAGACGCGGCGCAGATCCAGACTCGGCAGGGGCGCGCCTGTGGGGAGGGAATTTCCGCTGCCCGTGGCAAGAAACGGCATTGCCGGGAAGCCCCGGCCGCTGGCCTCTATCTTGTCGTTGAAGATGGCCCGTTCGAACACCTTGCCGCGGCTGTTCTTTTCGCCGGCGATCATGTAGGCGAGCTGGCTGGCGAGGTAGACATAGCCGCCGCCGTTGTAGCGCAGATCCACGACCAGTTCGGTGGCGCCATCCTGGCTCAGGGTTTCCATGGCCTGCGCCAGTTGCTGCTCGGCTGTGCGGATATGGTCGTTGAACTGCAGGTAGCCGACCCGGCGTCCGTTCGGGCCTTCCAGCGTCTTGACGTTCTGCACCGGCGAGGTCGTCACCTGCGCGGACTCCAGGATGACGGTCCGCGGCACGCTGGCGTCTGTGTCGAGCACGGTGAATTCGGTGCGGGTGCCTGCCTTGCTGGGCTGCAACGCCTTGACAAGCTCGGCCAGGCGCTCGGGCTGGGTTTCGTTCACCAGGTCGATGGAGTTGACCGCCAGTATCCGTGCGCCCCGCGCGATGACGGCCTCTGGTGCGGACGCCGGCGAGTCCGGTTCGGTATAGGCGACCCGCAGTTCCCGGGGCGGGCTCGCTTGCCGCAACACCCAGCGCATTCCATAGCCCGGGTGTTTTCCGGCCAGCGACAGCCCGTTCCACTCGGCGCTGGGCAGAAAGAAGTGAAACTGGTCCTTGGGCGCGCCCGAAGGTCTGAGTTTCTTGGTCTTGAGCAGCGCGAAGTACTCGGGGGTGGCATGGTTTTCGGGATTGCGATCCTCGACTTCGTCGTACCAGAGGTAATTGTCGTGGGTCCAGGAGCGCAGCCAGTGATTCTCGTCCGCCGTGCGGCCCATCCTGTCGGGGTAGGGCTTGCCCGAGTAGGGGTCGGTGCCGCTGCGCGGCGCCGCGCAGAGGTTGGCATGGTACGCAGTCGGATGGAACAGTCCGGCGATCCAGTCGGCGATGCGCGACGGAATGCCAGGTTCTGGCGGTATTGGAAGCGTGCTGCGCTGGATGTCAGGCCGGGCCTCGTCGGAGCTGCTGTCGCCGCCGCAGGCCACGAGAGCGGCGAGCGCAGCGCCAAGACACAGGCGGGCCAGCCAGAGGCCGGGGGGGAGTGAGGGGCAGGCATTTGGCACGGCAAAGTCCTTCGAAGGTCAATGGGGACCCGGGCCGCGGCAGGCCGCCGCGCTCCGTTGCACAGCCAATTTAT
>JBBKVU010000644.1:0-2559 GCA_037968595.1 Comamonas sp. | reverse complement strand
CGGGTGCCACCGCCGTGGCGCGGCGCGGGCCCTTGCCGAACGCTCCCTTGACCTGCTGAGGGCGTGGGCGTGGCTGGGGGCGCTGGCGTGCTGCAGGGCGCGCTGGCTCGTCTGCATCTGGCGCCGCAGGCACCGGGTTGGGGTTGCCGTCTTTATCCGCCGTCGAATCATTCATCATTTTTTCCTGTGTCGCATCACTGCGAGACCCTGTTCATTCATACCTGGGGCAAAAGCGAAGCCTGCCCATCGAGGCCCGTGGTGCCCTGCACCGCTGCCGTCTGCGGCGCGTCACCGCCGTTCGATTCCTCTGCCGCGACCGCTGCCGTTTCGGGCTCGGTGGCGGGTACTGCGTCCTCATCCAGCGCCTTGAAAAGGTCTGGCTGCGGCACGCCTGCCTGCATCGCGGGCAACTGGTCCAGGGACTGCAATCCCAGGTCGTCCAGAAACTGTCGCGTGGTCGCCAGCAGCGCGGGCCGACCGACGGTCTCGCGATGGCCGATGACTTCGACCCAGCCCCGGTCCTCGAACTGCTTGATCAGCAGACTGTTCACGGTGACGCCGCGGATATCCTCGATGTCGCCGCGCGTGACCGGCTGCTTGTAGGCAATGATCGCCAGCGTCTCGAGTGCCGCACGCGTATAGCGTGGCGGCTTCTCCGGATGCAGGCGATCGAGGTAGACACGCATCTCGGGACGGCTTTGAAAGCGCCATCCGGACGCAACCTGCACCAGCTCCACGCCCCGCAGCGCCCAGTCGTCCCGCAGCTCCAGCAGCAGGCCTTTGACAGTGTCGGTTCCAAGTGCATCGTCAAACAGCGCCCGCAGGTCTCGCACGGAGACCGGTAAGGGCGCACATATCAGAGCAGTTTCCAGAACCCGTTTGGCATCGACCGTATTCATCGTGCAGCGACTCGGGGTAACGCGCCCCGGTGGCGGGGCTTGGGAGACAGGCGAAAACGCAGGTGCGTCAGCGTGATCCGGGCATGGCGCTCGCGCGGCGCACACCGGAACCTGGGGCGAATTGTAGCCCAGGCCGGGCCAAACGCTCAGTCGGCGTGCGCTAAGCCCCAGGAATCGCAGGCTGCGCGCATGTCCTGCGGCAACGGCGCGCGAAATTCCAGCGGCTTGCCGGTCATCGGGTGGACAAACGCCAGGCGGAACGCATGCAGGGCCTGGCGCTGCATGCCCGCGGCCGGATGACCGCCATAGGTGGTGTCGGCGACCAGCGGATGCCCTATGGACGCCATGTGCACGCGGATCTGGTGGGTGCGGCCGGTGTGCAGCGTGCAATGCACCAGCGCGCCTTCGGTGCAGCCGGAAAGCAGCGCGAAATCGGTTTGCGCAGTCTTGCCCGCATGCACGCCCAGATCGACCACGGCCATTTTCAGGCGGTTGCGCGGATCGCGTCCTATGGGGCGGTTCACGCTGCAGGTCCTGGCGCCCAGCCAGGGCTTGTGTGCCAGCGCCAGATATTGGCGGCTGACATTGCGCTCGGCAATCAGCGCCACCAGCGCATCCATGGTCAGGCGATCGCGCGCGACCACCATCAGGCCGCTGGTGTCCTTGTCGAGGCGGTGGACGATGCCCGCGCGCGGCACGACGGCGGCGCCGGGATCGCGCGCCAGCAGTGCATTGAGCAGCGTGCCGCTCCAGTTGCCGGGCGCGGGATGGACGACCATGCCTGGCGCCTTGTTGATGACCAGCAGATGCGCGTCTTCGTAGACGACCTCGATGGGCAGGTCTTCGGGCTGGAACGCCTGGCTTTGCAGCGTGGGCCGCATCTCGACCTGCAGCTGGTCGCCGGCCTTGACCTTGAGCGCGGCCTTTTCCACCACGCGCTGGTTGAGCTGGACCGCGCCCAGCGCCAGCAGCTGCTGCAGGTAGCTGCGGGAAAATTCGGGAACCAGCGCGCACAGCGCCTTGTCCAGGCGTGTGCCGTGCTGGGCCAGGCTGACCGGGGCCTGGCGCGTTTCGAGAACTTCTTCTTCCAGCGCGCCAGACTCCTCACTGAGAGACGAATCCGGCTCGAGAGAATGAGAGTTCATGATGAGAGGGGGAGCGCGGCGCAGCGGCGTTCACGCGGAACAGCCGCTGCGCGCCGCGCATTAACGGGAAGGCAGGTAGCGCGACGGATCGACCGGCTTGCCCTGGCGACGCACTTCGAAGTGCAGCTTGACGCGATCGGCATCGGTGCTGCCCATGTCGGCGATCTTCTGGCCCTTGCGCACGCTCTGGTCTTCCTTGACATGCAAGGTCTGGTTGTGCGCGTAAGCCGTCAGGTAGGTGTTGTTGTGCTTGAGGATGATCAGGTTGCCGTAGCCGCGCAGGCCGGCGCCGGCATAGACCACGCGGCCGTCGGCCGCGGCAAGCACCGGATCACCGGCCTTGCCGGCAATGTCGTAGCCCTTGTTGCGCGCTTCGTCGAAGCCCGCGATAAGGCTGCCCGAGGCCGGCCAGATGAAGACCAGATCGTCGTCGCCACCGGTTTGCGCCGAAGCCGCGGGCTTGGACGGCGTGGCCGGAGCAGGCGAGACCGTAGCCGGCGGGGTCGTGGTGGCGT
>JBBKVU010000643.1:0-2834 GCA_037968595.1 Comamonas sp. | reverse complement strand
CGTGCGCGGCACGGGCAAGGCCGATGCCGCCCAGCCCTCGTTCTCGATCCAGCTGCCGCCGCCCAATGTGACCGGCACGCTGCACATGGGCCATGCGTTCAACCAGACCATCATGGATTCCCTCACGCGCTACCACCGCATGAAGGGCTTCAACACCACCTGGGTGCCGGGCACCGACCACGCGGGCATTGCCACGCAGATCGTCGTCGAGCGCCAGCTGCAGGAACAAGGCATCAGCCGCCACGACATGGGCCCCACGCCCGTCGAGGCGCGCAAGAACTTCGTCAGCAAGGTCTGGGAGTGGAAGGAGCAGTCGGGCAACACGATCACCACGCAGATGCGCCGCATGGGCGACAGCGTGGACTGGCAGCGCGAGTACTTCACCATGGACCCCAAGCTGTCCACGGTGGTCAACGAGACCTTTGTGCGCCTGTATGAGCAAGGCCTGATCTACCGCGGCAAGCGTCTGGTGAACTGGGACCCCAAGCTGCAATCCGCGGTCTCCGACCTGGAAGTCGAGAGCGAGGAAAAGGACGGCTGGCTGTGGCACATCGCCTACCCGCTGACCGACGGCTCGGGCCAGCTCGTGGTCGCGACCACGCGCCCTGAAACCATGCTCGGCGACGTGGCCGTGATGGTCCACCCCGAAGACGAGCGCTACGCGCACCTGATCGGCAAGTCGGTGACGCTGCCTCTGGTCGGGCGCGAGATTCCCGTGATTGCCGACACCTATGTCGACAAGGAATTCGGCACCGGCGTGGTCAAGGTCACGCCCGCGCACGACCCCAACGACTACCAGGTCGGCCAGCGCCACAACCTGCCGATGATCGTGGTGCTGACGCTGCAGGCCACCGTCAGCGACGAAGCGCCCGAGAAGTACCGCGGCATGGACCGCTTCGTGGCGCGCAAGGCCGTGGTTGCCGACCTCGACGCCCTGGGCCTGCTGGTCGAGACCAAGAAGCACAAGCTGATGGTGCCGATCTGCACGCGCACCGGCCAGGTGGTCGAGCCCATGCTCACCGACCAGTGGTTTGTCGCCATGACCAAGGTCGGCGAAGGCGATGCCACCGGCAAGTCGATCACGCAGAAGGCAATTGATGCCGTGGCCTCGGGCGAAGTCAAGTTCGTGCCCGAGAACTGGGTCAACACCTATAACCAGTGGATGAACAACATCCAGGACTGGTGTATTTCCCGCCAGCTCTGGTGGGGCCACCAGATTCCGGCCTGGTATGACGAAGATGGCAACGTCATCGTCGCGCGCGACGAAGCCGAAGCCCAGGCCAAGGCGCCCGGCAAGACGCTGCGCCGCGACGAAGACGTGCTCGACACCTGGTACTCGTCGGCACTGGTGCCGTTCAGCACCATGGGCTGGCCCAACCAGACCGACGCCGCCGACGACGACTTCAACCTCTACCTGCCCTCGTCCGTGCTGGTCACGGGCTACGACATCATCTTCTTCTGGGTCGCCCGGATGATCATGATGACCACGCACTTCACGGGCCGCGTGCCGTTCAAGCATGTGTACATGCACGGCCTGGTGCGCGACGCCCAGGGCAAGAAGATGTCCAAGTCCGAAGGCAACGTGCTGGACCCGGTCGACCTGATCGACGGCATCGATATCGACGCGCTGCTCGACAAGCGCACCGTCGGCCTGCGCAAGCCCGAGACCGCGCCCCAGGTGCGCAAGAACACGCAAAAGGAATTCCCCGAAGGCATTCCCGCCTACGGCGCCGATGCGCTGCGCTTCACGTTCGCGGCGCTGGCCTCGCTGGGCCGCTCGATCAACTTCGACAGCAAGCGCTGCGAAGGCTATCGCAACTTCTGCAACAAGCTCTGGAACGCCAGCCGCTTCGTGCTGATGAACTGCGAAGGCCAGGACTGCGGCCTGCAGGCCCACACCAAGGAACAGTGCCAAAGCGGCGGCGAATTCGAAGGCTACATGGAGTTCAGCCAGTGCGACCGCTGGATCACTTCGCAGCTGCAGAAGGTCGAGGCCGAGATCGCCAAGGGTTTTGCCGAGTTCCGCCTCGACAACGTCGCCAACACGCTCTATGACTTCGTCTGGAACGAGTTCTGCGACTGGTACCTGGAAATCGCCAAGACGCAGATCCAGCACGGCAACGCCGCCCAGCAGCGCGCCACGCGCCGCACGCTGATTCGCACGCTCGAAGCCATACTGCGCCTGGCCCACCCCATCATTCCGTTTGTCACGGAAGAACTGTGGCAGAAGGTCGCACCGGTTGCCGGCCTGCCCGGCGAGTCGGTGAGCATTGCGCGCTACCCCGAAGCCCAGCCCGAGAAGATCGACGAAGCCGCGATTGCCCATGTGGCGCGCATCAAGTCGATGGTCGATGCCTGCCGCACGCTGCGCGGCGAGATGAACGTTTCGCCCGCCCAGCGCGTGCCGCTGTTTGCCGTGGCCGGCAACGCCGAGGAAAGCGCCTTCCTGCGCACGGTGGCGCCGGTGCTGCAGGCCCTGGCCAAGCTCAGCGAAGTCAAGGTGTTCGATGACGAGGCCGCCTGGGCCGCTGCCGCCCAGGCCGCGCCCGTGGCCGTGGTCGGCGACATCCGCCTGTGCCTGTTCATCGAGATCGACATTGCCGCCGAAAAAATCCGCCTGGCCAAGGAAGCCACGCGCATCGAAGGCGAGATCGCGCGCGCCAACGTGAAGCTCGGCAACGAAGCTTTCGTCGCCAAGGCGCCGCCGGCCGTGATCGAACAGGAAAAGAAGCGC
Source organism: Comamonas sp. (assembly GCA_037968595.1). Taxonomy (GTDB): domain Bacteria; phylum Pseudomonadota; class Gammaproteobacteria; order Burkholderiales; family Burkholderiaceae_C; genus Comamonas. The sequence goes on along the minus strand of JBBKVU010000643.1, from coordinate 100 downwards.
GTTGCCGAGTTCGGCGCCACGCTCAACCGCCTGCGCGACCAGCTCGCCCGTCTGGGTTGATGCCCCAACCGCCGGGGGCCCGCCCCCGGCGGTTGGGGCA
>JBBKVU010000642.1:0-4514 GCA_037968595.1 Comamonas sp. | reverse complement strand
ATGGGCGAGCGCACGCCGCTGGCGGCAATCAACGCCCCGGCCTCGGGCCGCATGGCCGTGGCCGAGGCAATCACCAATCTGCTGGCCGCGCCGATCGAGCTGCCGCGCGTGAAGATGTCGGCCAACTGGATGGCCGCCTGTGGCGAGCCCGGTGAGGATGCGGCGCTGTACGCGACCGTCAAGGCCGTGGGCATGGAACTGTGCCCGGCGCTCGATATCTCCATTCCCGTGGGCAAGGACTCGTTGTCGATGCGCACGCAGTGGCAGGAAAACGGCCAGACCAAGAAGGTCACCTCGCCGGTGAGCCTGATCATCACCGCCTTTGCATCGATAGCCGTCGTGCGCGGCACGCTCACGCCCCAGCTCGACGCCCAGGAAGAAGACAGCACGCTGGTGCTGATCGACCTGGGCCGCGGCAAGATGCGCATGGGCGGCTCCATCCTGGGCCAGGTGCTCAATCAAAGCGGCAACGAAACGCCCGACCTTGACGACGCCAAGGACCTGGTGCAGCTGGTCAGCGCCGTCAACGCGCTGCGCGCCCAGGGCCAGATCCTGGCCTACCACGACAAGGGCGACGGCGGCCTGCTGGCCACGGCCGCCGAAATGGCCTTTGCCGGCCATGTGGGCGTGTCGCTCAACGTCGACATGCTGGTCACCGAAGGCGACGGCATTTCCGACAGCCGCATGGACAGCGGCGACAGCAAGAACTGGGCGCAGCAGGTCAGCGGCCGGCGCGAGGAGCTCACGCTCAAGGCGCTGTTCAACGAGGAGATCGGCGTGGTCCTGCAGGTCAGGACTTCCGAGCGCAATGCCGTGATGCAGACGCTGCGCGAGCATGGCCTGTCGCAGTGCAGCCATTTCGTCGGCAAGACCCGTCCGCTGTCGAGCACCATCGATGCCGGCAAGGGCCAGCTGCAGGTCTGGCGCGATGCCAAGGCGGTGTTCAGCGCCTCGCTCAGCGACCTGCACCAGGTTTGGGACGCCGTGAGCTGGAAGATCGCCCAGCAGCGCGACAACCCGGTCTGCGCCGACGCCGAGCACGCCGCGGCCGGCGAAGCCACCGATCCGGGCATGCACCTGGAGCTGACGTTCGACGCGCAAGAGAATGTCGCCGCGCCTTACCTGAATCTCGCCAAGCCACGCGTTGCCGTGCTGCGCGAGCAGGGCGTGAACTCGCATGTCGAGATGGCCTATGCGTTTGCCGAAGCCGGCTTCGACGCCGTCGACGTGCACATGACCGATCTGCAGACCGGCCGCGCCAAGCTGCAGGACTTCGCGGGCGTCGTCGCCTGCGGCGGCTTCAGCTACGGCGACACGCTGGGCGCGGGCATTGGCTGGGCACGTTCGATCACCTTCAACGAGCGCCTGTCACAGGAGTTCCAGCAGTTCTTCGCCCGCACCGATACCTTCGGTCTGGGCGTCTGCAACGGCTGCCAGATGTTTGCCGAACTTGCCGAGATCATTCCCGGTGCCCAGGACTGGCCGCGTTTCACGCAGAACCAGAGCAACCGCTTCGAAGCGCGCCTGTCCATGGTTGAAGTGCTCGAATCGCCCAGCCTGTTCCTGCAGGGCATGGCCGGCAGCCGCCTGCCGATTGCGGTCGCGCACGGCGAAGGCTTTGCCAACTTCAGCGAGCGCGGTAATGCCGCCCAGGCGCTGGCCGCGATGCGCTTTGTCGACAACCACGGCCAGCCCACCGAGCAGTACCCGTTCAACCCGAACGGCAGCGCCGGCGGCCTCACCGCAGTGACCACGGCCGACGGCCGCTTCACGGCCATGATGCCCCACCCCGAGCGCGTGTTCCGCAATGTGCAGATGAGCTGGACCACGGGCGACAAGAGCGAGTTCAGCCCCTGGATGCGCGTCTGGCGCAATGCGCGCAAGTGGGTCGGATGATCTGACACACGCCGACCGGGCCCCGGGCCGCTGACGCGGCCTGGCGGGCGGTGCCGGGCGCCTTGCGACGCCTGGCACCGCCATTTTTTTAGAGCAGGTTCTCCACCAGGCTCTTGTTGCGTGGCGTGCTGCGCTCTTCCTCAGCGCGGAAGTTGACCATCTTCTTCATGGTCTGCAGCAGCTGCTGTTCGGTCTGCCGCGTGGCTTCGCTCAGCTTGCCCTTGACGGTCTCCACCTTGGTCGAGGTGCGCGTGCTGTCCTCGACCGTGAAGACGTCGTAGTTGCCCGAGGCCAGGTCCAGCATCACGCCACCGCGCGACTGCATGTATTGGCCCAGCAGCTGTTCTTCCTGCGTCTGCTCGGCGCGCAGGTCCTCGGCGCCCGCGGTCTGCGTGACTTCGGTCTGCTGGCTCAGCCGGTAGTCGACATTGCCCTTCTCGATGACTCCACCATAGCGGCCGGTACGCTCGAATTCGCCGCTGAAGCTGGCCTCGAAGTCGGCCAGGCCGCTGAGCAAGGGCTGTATGCGCGACGCCGCTTCCTGGCGCTCCTGGGTGACCACGGACGCGACGCTGCTGGCGGTGGACGCGTGCAGCTGGCTGAACGCGTCCTTGAACATTCCCACCAGCTGGCTGTCGGCATGGCTGCGCTGGGCAGCGGCATCGAACTGGCGCAGCAAGCCATCGATGGCCGACTGGCGCTGGCGCGAGTCGACAGCGCCCATGGGCGTCTGGCCGTCGACGGACAGCGCGGTCTCGCCCAGCAGGCCCTTGAAATCAATGCTCTTTCGCTCCGGGCCCAGGTGCAGGTTGAAACTGGACAGCGGCTGGGATGCCTGGGGATTCTTGATGGAGAGATCGACGCTTTTCAACACGCTGGCGTCGAAATCCATCAGGCTGGCCAGGTCCATCTTGGGCTTGTCCGCCTGACCCAGGCCTTCGAGCGCCTTGTCGAAGCCTTGCGCCAGTTTGGCCAGCGCATTGCGCTCGCTGCTGCTCAACGGTCCGGACGACTTTATTTCCACCTGCAAGCCGTTGCGGCCCGGGCTGTTGTCGACGGCAATGATGAATTCCACCGTCTGGCCGGAGCGGGTCTGCACCTTGAGGCTGGCCTTGGCCGCCTTGCCGCTGAAGCTTTCCAGCGCCGCCTCGTCCAGGGATTGCGTGGACACTCCGGCAGTCTCTGCAGCCTGGTAGTTGACCAGGGTTTGCCGGTAGTCGGTGCCGGTGGATGCAAACTGGTTCAGCAGTGCGCTGCCCAGGCCGCGCCAACGGCCGGCCAGACCTTCGGCGCTGCCGCGCGCGCTGTTGACGGACATCAGCGAACTCACTTCATCCCGGCTCTGGCTGGCCCACGCCTGGCGCTGGGTCAGCGGCGCGGGCTTGGTGTAGACCACGTCCACCGCAGTCATGGTGTCCAGGCTCAGCACGGTGGACGGCGTGGACACCGCGCTCTCGGCGGGGGCGGGCGCAGCAGCTTTGGCGGCCGCCGTCGATGCGCTGCGCACGACCTGGCTGGTCAACACGCTTGAATGGGTGGGGGAAATAGTGCTCACGGTCCGTCGTCTCCTTTGTTCGGGCCTTCAAACTCGCGCCGGCCCTGTGTCTTCATCGGCATGTCTGCCGCATTCTGAAGGTCTGATCTGCCTTTGGATTGTCCGCGCTGCGGCGGCCGTGGCGGGCCTATCCGGCAAAGGATTGCACCGATTTGAGAATCATTCTCATCGAAGTCTATAATTCGCGCATTCCCGCTCGCTAGGCGCAGTTGGGCTGCGTCGTTTTGCTGGCTTGGATTGGACCGTGCTGACCCGTTATTACCGCGATCTGCTGAACTTCTGCCTGCGCAAGGTGCGCGACCGGGACGCTGCGGCCGATCTGGCGCAGGAGAGCTATGCGCGCGTGCTTTCCATGCAGCAGGCCGGTCAGGTGATTCTCGAGCCCGGCGCGCTGCTGCGCCAGGTCGCGCTGCGCGCCAAGATCGACCAGGACCGGCGCGCGGCCATACGCCAGCATGACGACATCGATGGGCTGGACGAAGCCGACCAGCCGGCCAGCCCCGCCCATCTCCAGCCTGAACAGGCCTATGCCGCGTCGCAGGCCGTCGATGCCTACCTCGAGACCATAGAGGCACTGCCGCCGCGCTGCCGCGAAGCGTTCTGCATGTACCTGTTCGACGAGTTGCCCAACCAGGAAATCGCGCAGCGCATGGGCGTGTCGCTGAGCATGGTCAACCAGTACATCAGCCGCGGCAAACTCGCCTGCGCGGCGCGCAGGAAGGCGCTGGACCATGGCCATTGACTCCAATCCATGCGCGCGCCATGCGCACGTCGCGCAGGCGGGTGCAGTTTTGCCCCCTGCCGCGCGTCTATATTCATAAGATGAGCCGTTTCTCCTTGCCTTCTTCTTCCCGCGCACCGTTTGACGAGGTGGAGGAAGCGCGCGCGCTGGCGGAGTTCTTTGGCCAGCAGGACCCGGTCGATGTTGCCGCCGCCGATTGGCATACGCGCGCCGAACAGGGCCTGAGCGCGCAGGAGAAAAACGCGCTGGCGCAATGGCTGGCAGCCGATCCCGCGCATGCCGCGGCCTGGCGCGGCCTGGACCAGGACCTGGCGGCGCTGC
>JBBKVU010000641.1:0-5478 GCA_037968595.1 Comamonas sp. | reverse complement strand
CGACCAAGGGTTCATCGACGACCACCGATGCCCGCAACCGCACCGAGGCCGGCAGACCCGCACGCCGCGCCACCGGCATGACGTTCACGCGGCTGGCGTCGACGCGGCGATCCCCGAGCATGACTTCGGCGCTGACGCAGGAAGAAGCTGCATCCATGTCGGCGTCCGGCTGCAACTGGAACACCAGATCCAATGGCGCGCCCAGCACCACCTGGCCCTGACTCTGTCCCAGAGACAGTGCTGACGCGGTCAATGACAGCGCGAACAGCCCAACCCCTCCGAACGTATAACAAATTTTCACAAGCAGCTCCCCCTGTGGTGAATTTTGGCATACAAGGTCTGAAAGCCACACAGGGCGGCGGTTTTGTTCCATTTTCCACGGCACAACGACCAGCGCGTCGCACATCAGGGTTTTCCCTTGAACTATCGACCTCGGCCCGGATCGCAGACGCCCATGCGACAAACAAGCGAATCCCCTGGTCCGCCAGCGCGGTCCCGCACGCGACAATGAGCCTGTCATCAGTCACGAAAAAGACAGGCCATGGACGACCCGATTCTTACTATCGAAGAACGTGAAGCGATCAATTCAGGTCGCTGGTTTACGTCTCTCTCCCCTTCACTCAGGCACGACATTCTTCGATGCGCATATGTCAAACGTTACAAGGACGGCACGCTGATCTGCGCACGCGGAGAGCCGCCCGAGGAGTGGATTGCCTGCGCCAAGGGCGCGGTGCGCGTGAGCTCCACCTCGATCTCGGGCAAGCTCATCACGTTGACCTATGTGGAGCCGGGCATCTGGTTCGGCGATGTCGCGATCTTCGACGGCGACCGGCGCACACACGATGCTTATGCGCACGGCGAGACCACCATACTGTGCGTCTCCAAGGCCGACTTCAAGAAGATTCTCGCCACCCACGCCGAATTCTCCGAAGCCATGCTGCGCCTGCACGCGCGGCGCATACGCCAGCTCTACGGCCTGGTGGAAGACCTCAACACCCTGCCGCTGCGCGCGCGGCTGGCCAAGCAACTGCTGCACCTGGTGCGCAGCTACGGCGTGCCCAGCCTCTCGGACGGCCAGGAAATCCGCATCGGCCTGCAGCTGGCGCAGGAAGAGCTGGCGCAACTGCTGGGCGCTTCGCGCCAGCGCGTGAACCAGGAGCTCAAGGCCATGGAGCGCGAAGACATCATCCGCATCGAGCCAGGCGGCCTGGTGGTGCGCGACCGGCCCACGCTGCTGCGCATCGCGGAATCCGACCACTGACGACAAGGACCTGCTGACCCATGAGCACTTTCGACCATTTCGTAGGCACCCGCCCCCTTTCGGAGCAGCACGCATTCGATACCGCCGCGCTGTCGGAGTGGCTTTCACGCCACCTCACTGACTATGCCGGCCCGCTGAGCGTCGAAATGTTCAAGGGCGGGCAGTCCAACCCGACCTACAAGCTGATCACGCCCAAGCAAAGCTATGTGCTGCGCGCCAAGCCCGGGCCGGTGGCCAAGCTGCTGCCTTCGGCGCATGCGATCGAGCGTGAGTTCGCGGTGATGAAGGGCCTGCAGGGCACGGACGTTCCCGTGCCGCGCATGTTTGCGCTGTGCGAGGACGAGTCGGTGATGGGCCGCGCTTTCTATGTGATGGAGTACATGGAAGGCCGCGTGCTCTGGGACCAGTCGCTGCCGGGCATGACGCCCGCCGAGCGCGGCGCGATCTACGACGAGATGAACCGCGTGATTTCCGCGCTGCATTCGGTGAAGTTCGCCGAACGCGGCCTGGCCGACTACGGCAAGCCCGGCAACTACTTCGATCGCCAGATCGGACGCTGGAGCAAGCAATATGTGGCTTCGGTCACCCAGCCGATTCCCGAGATGGACCAATTGATGGCCTGGCTGCCCGCGAACATGCCGGCCAGCGCGCGCGACCAGGCGCATGTATCCATCGTGCACGGCGACTTCCGCCTCGACAACCTGATGTTCCACCCGACCGAGCCGCGCGTGATTGCCGTGCTCGACTGGGAACTGTCGACGCTGGGCCACCCACTGGCCGACTTCAGCTACCACTGCATGAGCTGGCATATCCCGGCGGCTCTGGGCCGCGGCATAGGCGGCATGGACATCGCGGCGCTGGGCATTCCCGATGAGGACAGCTATATCCGGCGCTACTGCGAGCGCACCGGCATCACCACGCCCGAAGCGCTGAAAGCCGACTGGAACTTCTATCTGGCCTACAACATGTTCCGCATCGCGGCCATCCTGCAAGGCATTGCCAAGCGCGTCGAGGCCGGCACGGCATCGAGCGCCCAGGCCAAGGCTTCGGGCGACACCGCCCGGCCCATGGCCGAACTGGCCTGGTCGTTCGCCCTCAAGAGCGGCGCCTGACACGCATACGGAAATCACCAAGGAGAACGCATGGACTTCGAATACTCGGCCAAGACCAAGGACCTGCAGGCGCGGCTGCTGCGCTTCATGGAGGAGTACATCTACCCTGCCGAAGCCACGTATGCGGCCGAACTCGCGACCAACACCGCTGCCGGCAAGCGCTGGACGGCGCTGCAGACCGTGGAAAAGCTCAAGCTCCAGGCCAGGGAAGCCGGCCTGTGGAACCTGTTCCTGCCGGTCGACAGCGCCGCGGCATCGGGCTATGACGGCGCGGGCCTGACCAACCAGGAATACGCGCCGCTGGCTGAAATCATGGGCCGCGTGCCATGGGCCTCCGAAGCCTTCAACTGCTCGGCCCCCGACACCGGCAACATGGAAACCATTGCGCGCTATGGCGACGAAGCCAACAAGCAGCGCTGGCTCAAGCCGCTGCTCGAAGGCAAGATACGCTCGGCCTTTGCCATGACCGAGCCCGACGTCGCCTCCAGCGACGCGACCAACATCGCCACGCGCATCGAGCGCCAGGGCGACGAATATGTGATCAATGGCCGCAAATGGTGGATCTCGGGCGCGGCCGACCCACGCTGCGCGGTATTCATCACCATGGGCCAGACCGACCCCGAAGCCGCCAGGCATTCGCAGCAGAGCATGGTGCTGGTGCCGGCCGACACCCCCGGCATACGCATCGTGCGCCCGCTCAATGTACTGGGCTATGACGACGCGCCCCACGGCCACGTGGAGATGTACTTCGAGAACGTGCGCGTGCCGGTCTCCAACATCCTGCTGGGCGAAGGCCGCGGCTTCGAGATTGCCCAGGGGCGCCTGGGCCCCGGGCGCATACACCACTGCATGCGCCTGATCGGCCTGGCCGAGCGCGCGCTCGAGCTGATGTGCAAGCGCGCCACATCGCGCACCGCGTTCGGCAAGACCGTGGCCCAGCAATCGGTGACGCAGGAACGCATTGCCGAGGCGCGCTGCAAGATCGACATGGCGCGCCTGCTCACGCTCAAGGCCGCCTGGCTGATGGACACCGCGGGCAACAAGGTGGCGCGCACCGAGATCGCGATGATCAAGGTGGTCGCTCCCAGCATGGCCTGCCAGGTGATCGACTGGGCCATGCAGGTGCATGGCGGCGGCGGCATGTGCGACGACTTCCCGCTGGCCTACGCCTACGCGACCGCGCGCACGCTGCGCTTTGCCGACGGCCCCGACGAAGTCCACCGCAACGCGCTGGCCAAGTGGGAGCTGGGCAAGTACGGCAGCTACGGCAGGGACGCCGCCGTGCCAGTGACGCGCGGCGGCTAGTCCCTCCTGCCTCCCCCACACCACCCGGCCTGAGCGCCGGGTTTTTTCATGGCCGCGCAGTCATCCATGCCCGAGGCCGGCGCACGAATTTGTAACTTTCGAGAAAAACCCTTCTTATTGGACTAAGGGTTTGCGCTGAGCTTCCGATAATCCGGGCAAGGTTGCGGCAGATCAAGAACGATGGGCCGCGCCTTCCCTGCCATTTTTCCTTTTCTGCACTGCGCCGCGGCCTGACCGCTACCCCCCACCCCCATGACGTTCTTTCAAAACCTGAAGCTGGCCAACAAGCTGCTTGTCTCCTTTGCGGTCCTGCTGCTGCTGTCGGCCAGCGTCGGCCTGTTCGCGCTGTTCCAGCTCGACCGCGTCAACCAGACCGCGACCGACCTGACGCGCCAGGCAATGCCCGCGGCGCGCACCCTGCAGGACATCAAATACCAATTGCAGCGCCACCGCGCGCAACTGACCCAGCACCTGCTGGCCGCCACGCCCGACGAGGCCGCGGGCTACGAGAAGTCCATGCCCATCCTGTGGGACACGGTGACCAAGCAGCATGCCGCCTACGCCGCGTTTGTCAAGACACCCCAGGAGCAGCAGTTGCTCGGCGAGATCGGCACCGAACTCAAGAGCTATGCCACGCATTCCGCGCAGATCCTGCAGATGTCGCGCGATCTGCAAAGCGAGCAGGCAGCCCATGCGCTGCGTGGCGACTCGCTCAAGGTCACGCTTGCCATCCAGACCAAGCTTGACGCACTTGACGAGATCAATGCCGCGCGCAGCGAAACCATCAACAAGGCAGGCGACGACATCTTTGCCGCCGCGCAATGGTGGATCAGCGCGCTGCTGATCGGCTCGGTGCTGCTGGGCCTGGCCCTGGCGCTGGGGATTGCGCGCATCGTCGCCCGCCCCTTGCAGCATGCCGTCAAGCTGGCGCAGGAAGTTGCCGCCGGCAACCTCGGCAGCCGCATCGAAGTGCATTCCACGGATGAAACCGGCCAGCTGCTGCAGGCCCTGCAGGACATGAACGGCAGCCTGCAGCAGATCGTCGGCCAGGTGCGCCAGGGCACGGACTCGATTGCCACCGCCAGCAGCCAGATTGCCATGGGCAACCAGGATCTGTCGGCACGCACCGAACAGCAGGCCAGCTCGCTGGAGGAAACCGCGGCGTCCATGGAGGAGCTGACTTCCACCGTCAAGCAAAACGCCGCCAATGCCCAGCAGGCCAATGAACTTGCCAGCGTGGCCTCCCAGGTCGCGGTGCGCGGCGGCGCCGCAGTGTCGCAGGTGGTGCAGACCATGTCGGACATCAATGCCTCGTCGCGCAAGATCGTCGACATCATCGGCGTCATTGACTCCATCGCTTTTCAGACCAATATCCTGGCGCTGAACGCCGCCGTCGAGGCCGCGCGTGCCGGCGACCAGGGCCGCGGCTTTGCGGTCGTGGCTTCCGAAGTGCGCACGCTGGCCCAGCGCTCGGCCGCGGCGGCCAAGGAAATCAAGCAGTTGATCGACGCTTCGGTCATCAAGGTCGAGGAAGGCAACGGCCAGGTCGACCAGGCCGGCAAGACCATGGACGAGATCGTCAGCAGCGTGCGCCGCGTGACCGACATCATGGGCGAGATCACGGCTGCCAGCCACGAGCAGACCGCTGGCATCGAGCAGATCAACCAGGCCGTCACCCAGATGGACCAGATGACGCAGCAGAACGCGGCCCTGGTCGAGGAAGCCGCGGCAGCGACCAGCGCGCTGCAGGGCCAGGCCACGGCGCTGTCCAAGGTGGTGAGCGTGTTCGATCTGGGCCAC
>JBBKVU010000640.1:0-7296 GCA_037968595.1 Comamonas sp. | reverse complement strand
TTGCGCGCCCTGGGCCAGCAGCGCCGCGTCGGGCAGCACATCGAACTTGAGATTGCCCAGCACGCCGCGCACCGGCGCCGCGAGCGCGCGCAGCCGCTGGGCGTCGGCCTGGGTCTGGGCCCAGACCGCAGCCAGCGCCTGGTAGGCGGGCATGGACAGCGCCGACAGCTTCAAGGCCTTGTCCAGCGACCGGCTGTTGAGCCGCGCATTGGCCAGCGCCAGCGGCACGCCCTGCGCACGGCAGATGGCGACCAGATTCGGCCAGACTTCGGTTTCCATCAGCACTCCCACGGCCGGGCGGAATTGCTGCACAAAGCGCTCCACCGCGCGGCGCGTGTCCCAGGGCTGCCAGACCTGCAGATCGCCGGCGCGCAACAGTTTTTTGCCTTCGGCGCGGCCCGTGGCCGTGCCATGCGTCAGCAGCAGGCGCATGTCGGGCAGCTGCTGGCGCAAGGCGGCGATCAGAATGGCCGCGGCACGCGTTTCGCCCAGCGACACCGCATGCACCCAGACCCAGCGGCCCGCGCCATCGCGCCCTAGGCTCTCGGGCTCGTAATGGCCAAAGCGCTCCTTGACCTTGATCGCATAGCCAGGCTCGGCGCGCGCGCGCTGGCGCAGCTTGCGCAGCAGCAGCGGCTGCGCCACCCAGGTCAGCGCCGAATACAGCGCCAGTGCCCAGTTCATTCAATGCGCGGCACTGCCGACCTGGGCGCCGGGCTTGACGCGTTCGAGCAGCGCCAGCATGTCGGCTTCGATGCGTTGCAGCGCCTCGGGGTTGTGGCCTTCGAAGCGCAGCACCAGCACGGGTGTGGTGTTGCTCGCACGTATCAGACCGAAGCCATCGGGCCAGTCGACGCGCAGGCCGTCGATGGTGTTGAGCTGGGCCGGGCCCGCAAAGCTGCTGGCGGCCAGTTCCTGCAGTTCGGCCGTGAGGCGGTGCGGCTCGCCTTCGGCGCAGGCGACGTTGAGCTCGGGTGTCGAATAGCTCGTGGGCAATGCCAAGAGCTGCGCGCTGGGATCGGCGCTGCGGCTGACGATCTCGAGCAGGCGGCAGCCCGCGTAGGTGCCGTCGTCGAAGCCAAACCAGCGCTCCTTGAAGAAGATATGCCCGCTCATCTCGCCGCCCAGCGGGGAGTCGAGCTCCTTCATGCGCGCCTTGATAAGCGAGTGGCCGGTCTTGAACATCACGGGCTCGCCGCCGGCTTCGCGGATCGCGGGCGCCAGGCGCTGGCTGCACTTGACGTCAAACACGATGTGGCCCCCCGGAGCGCGCGACAGCACATCGGCGGCAAACAGCATCATCTGCCGGTCGGGAAATATGTTGCTGCCGTCCTTGGTCACTATGCCCAGGCGGTCGCCGTCGCCGTCAAAGGCCAGGCCCAATTCGGCGTCGCTGGCTTGCAGCGCGGCAATCAGGTCGCGCAGGTTCTCGGGCTTACTCGGGTCGGGATGGTGATTCGGAAAGTTGCCGTCGACTTCGGAGAACAGCTCTATCACTTCGCAGCCCAGCGCGCGGAAGATGCCGGGGGCCGAAGCGCCGGCCACGCCGTTGCCGCAATCGACGACGATCTTCATGGGCCGCGCCAGCTTCACGTCGCCGACAATGCGCGCTGTGTAGTCGGCCAGCACATCGGCATGGCGCACCGCGCCGCCGGGCAGCAGCTGCCAGCTTTCCTCTTCCATGGTGCGGCGCAGGGCCTGGATCTCCTCGCCATAAATGGCGCGGCCATTGAGCACCATCTTCAGGCCGTTGTAATCCCTGGGATTGTGGCTGCCCGTGACCTGGATGCCGCTTTGGCACAGCGTCGCGGCGGCGAAATACAGCATGGGCGTGGTGACCACGCCTATGTCTATCACTTCGATGCCCGCGGCCACCAGGCCGTCGATCAGCGCCGCGGCCAGCGTGGGCCCCGACAGCCGGCCGTCACGGCCCACGGCCACCGTGGTCTGCCCTTCGGCGCGCGCGGCCTGACCGAAAGCCAGCCCGACGCCGCGCACCACGGCTTCGTTCAGGGTCGTCGGCACGACGCCGCGAATGTCATAGGCTTTGAAAATGGAAGGTGTCAGCTGCACGGAATGACTCTTGTAGAGGATGGACACTGGCGCCGCGCACGGCACCGGCGAAACAGAGGCGGCCATTGTAGGGCGGCCCAAGGTGTCTGCCGCGGCTGCGCGCGGCACCGACACGCTTACTTGATGAGCGCCAGCACGTCCTTGAACGCCGGGTGCTCGCAGCTGCCCAGCCACTCGAACACCACCATTTCGGTGGTCACGAGTTCGACACCGGCACCGGCCAGGCGGTCGAACGCGGCATCACGGTTGCGCTCGGTGCGCGAGCTGCAGGCGTCGGTCACGACCCAGACATCGAACTCCTCCTCGACCAGATCAAGCGCGGTCTGCAGCAGGCAGACATGGGCCTCGCAGCCGGCCAGCACGATGGTGCCGCGCTCGGCTTCCTGGGTCTGGGGCTTTTGCAGGTGCTTGGGCAGGCTGCGCGCATTGCCGCCCTGGGGGCGCGCCGGCGGGCGCAGCCATTCGCCCAGGCCTTCCTCGACGGCGCTGAACTGCATCTTGGCCAGCGTCTTGTGGCACAGCGCGCGGAGTTGGGCATCGTTGGCGCCGAGCTTGGACGGGTTCTGCTCCGTTCCCCAGACAGGCACTTCCAGCTGCTGGGCCACCTGGGCCAGCAGACGGGCATTGGCCAGCACGGCCTGGCCTTCAAAAATGGCCGGCATCAGCCGCTCCTGGTAGTCCACCAACACCAGCTGGGATTCAAACGAGTCAAGCAACATGGAAATCTTTCTTTTTCGGTCCGCAATGGCTGCATTGTCGCAGCCCGCGAACGGCCCGGCGCCGCACAGGGCAGCCATATCCACGGGAAGCCGGGCCGATACTAGGACGCCGGCGCGGCACGGGGTCGGGAAAAAACGCAAAAATGCGTCTCAATTGGCGCCAAGACGTTTTTTCATGTTACCCTCTGCGACCATGTCCCGATGGTTGTGTGCTCTCCTCTTTACCTGTGTCAGCGCCCATGCGGCGCCTGACAGTCGCTCCGCCGACGACGACATGCAGCGCTTGCTGGTCAGCAAGGGCCTCATCTCCCAGATCAATACCCAACTGCACGAAGCCGGCCACAACGTGGCGGCGCGCACCTCCGAACTGGTCGGCGCGGCCATGGGCTTCCTGGGCGTACCGTACCGCCGCGGCGGAAACACGGCGGCCACGGGCTTTGACTGCAGCGGCTTCGTGCGTGCCATCTACTCGCAGACCGTGGGCCTGGTGCTGCCGCGCCGCGCCGACGAGCAGGCCAATGCCACGCAGAAGATCGACAAGAACGAATTGCGCCCTGGCGACCTGGTGTTCTTCAACACCATGCGCCGCACCTTCAGCCATGTCGGCATCTATGTGGGCGAAGGCAAGTTCATCCACTCTCCGCGATCGGGTGCGACGGTGCGCGTCGAAAGCATGCAGACACCTTATTGGTCGCGCCGCTTCGATGGTGCGCGCCGCGTGGAAACCGCCGAGCTTTCCGGCGACGCCATCGCCGTCACGCGCTAAAGCGCCAATCCTCGGGGCCCAGTCGTGCTGCGCCACAGGTTAAGCCCCTGTCCGACACGGCCCGTGATGGCGTGGGGACTAGAGTCAGGTGTCGAACCCCTCACTCTCAAGGAGCCCACCTTATGTTCTCTCTTCTCGGAACCTTGATCGTCGGTCTCATCGTGGGCCTCATTGCGCGTGCCATCAAGCCCGGCGATGACAGCCTGGGCTGGATCATGACCATCCTGCTAGGCATTGCCGGGGCATTCCTGGCCAGCTATATAGGCGTGGCCATGGGCTGGTACCAGCAAGGCGACGCCGCAGGCTGGATCGCCTCCATCGTTGGGGCCATCGTGCTGCTGGTGCTCTACCAGCTGGTGCGCAGCAAGACCGTCGACCGATGAGCGCAGCCAGCGATTATTCCGGCGCCGTCGCGCCGGAAAAACAGGCCCGCATCGACGCCGCTGCGCAGCGCTCGCGCAAGCTGCTGCACCGGCGCGCGCTCGCGGGCGCCCTGGCCAGCACGGTACCCATTCCCGGCCTTGACTGGGCAGTCGATGCCGCGCTGCTGTCGCGCCTGGTGCCGCGCATCAGCAAGGAGTTCGGCTTGAGTGTCGAGCAAATCGACGCGCTCGAGCCCTCGCGCCGCGAAGGCATACAAAAAGCCGTGGCCATCGTCGGTTCGGTGCTGATCGGCAAGATCGTCACGCGCGAGATGATCATCCGCCTGGTGCAGAAAGTCGCCACGCGCATGGCGGCCAAGCAGGTCAGCAAGTTCGTGCCCATTCTGGGCACGGCGACGGCAGCGGCCTTGGGTTATGCGGCGCTGCGCTTTCTCGGCGAGCAGCATATCCGCGACTGCATTCGCGTGGCCCAGACCAGCGACATCGACCTGCCCGTGGGCAGCCCGGCGCATGCCGAGGCGCTGGCCAGACGGGCGCGCAGCGCAGCCCAGCGCTGAGCTGGCCAGCGGGCTCGGGCTTTGCCACAATGCAGCCATGCCCGCTGCGCCCTCCCCCGCCTCCCCGCGCCGGTTCTGGCTGATGAAAAATGAGCCGGAAACCGAATCCATAGACCACGCGCTTGCCGCGCCCCAATCCACCCTGGCCTGGAGCGGCGTGCGCAATTACCAGGCACGCAATTTCATGCGCGACCAGATGCAGGTCGGCGATGGCGTGCTGTACTGGCACTCGAGTTGCGCCGAACCCGGCATCTACGGGCTGGCATGCATTGCCAGCAGTGCGCGCGTGGACGACCCGACAAGCCCTTACCACGACCCGCGCTCGGGTCCGGACAAGCCGCGCTGGTTGCTGGTCGACGTCAAGGCGCTGCGCAAGACGCGCCCCGTGGGAATTGCAGAGCTGCGCAGCCATCCCGAACTCGCGGGCATGACGGTGTTGCAAAAAGGCAATCGCCTGTCGATCAGCGAAGTCACGCCCCAGGAGTGGCAGCACCTCAACGACAAGCTGCTGCAGGCTTGTTGATCCGTGCGCGGAATCATCCGCGCCGGCAGGGCTTCTGGATGGCCCCCATCCCCCCGGATTTACCATGAAAGCGCGCTGCGGCGAACGCAGCCCGACAGCCTGGCCGGCAAGTCTCGTGCAGTCAATGCACTTGCGCCGGCTCCTCTTGTCATTGCATGGTTGGGAGGGGTTCAACATGTATCGATGCCAATGCCATTTCATTCCGGACGACGTACTCAAGCGCTGGGCTTGCGACCCCAAGCTGTCCGAGGAAACCTGCAGGAACGCGGAGTACACGGCCAAGCTCAGCGAGCACTTTCGCAACATTCGCCTGCAGAACAAGAGGCTCACGGGCTTCCTGCTCGACAACCACGCGCTGACGACGCTGACCGAGAATCCGGAAGTCACCTTGTTTGATTGCCGGCAGACGCAAAGCCTGCCCGGCACGCAGATTCGCGAGCCAGCCAGCGCAGACGACCCCACGGTGACGCGCACCTACTCCGAGACCTACCATCTCGCGACCTTCCTGCGCAAGGTCTTCAAGCGCAACTCCATAGACAACGCAGGAATGTCGCTGATGTCTTCCGTGCACTACGGCAAGAAATACAACAACGCGATGTGGAACGGCCTGCAGATGATCTACGGAGACGGCGACAACGAGCTGTTTGTCGATTTCACGCTGGGCACCGATGTGATAGGCCATGAACTGGCCCACGGACTGACGCAGTACACGCTGCAGCTTGACTATGACGAAGAGCCGGGGGGCCTCAACGAAAGCATTTCGGACTGCTTTGGCTCCATGTTCCGCCAATGGCGCCAGCAGCAGGACGCGATGCAAGCAGACTGGCTGATCGGCAAGGACATCATGGGCAAGACATCACGCGCGCGCGGCTTCACCTGCCTGCGCGACATGTCCGATCCAGGTGGAGATCACTGCCTCGCTCCCCAGCCCGCGCACTTCGGCGAAATCAAGGCCGGCATGGATCCGCACTACAGCAGCGGTCCGCCCAATCTCGCGTTTTGCAGCGCCTGCAAGCAGGCGGGCGGCAGGAGCTGGGACAGCGTAGGCCAGGTCTGGTACCACGTGATCCAGAACGCCGGCCAGCGCCCGCGCCTGTCGATGGCCGAGTTCGCGGAGTTGACAAGGCAGGCGGCAAGCGAGCTTTTCGGCCCGGAATCGGCCGTGCAATCCGCCGTCGATGCCGGCTGGCACACCGTGGGCTTATGACATGCCGTCCGAACTGCATTCCTCCAGTCCGGTTGCCGGCTGGGGCCGCATCGAAGTCGAGCGGCTGGGCGGCATTGCCGGCTACGGCATGCCCGGCGCGCGCATCCGCAGTCGTGGTCATATCCTCGCCAAGGACTTGACCCCTGCCGAACAAAGCGCGTTGCGCACGCTGTTCATCGAGCCTTGCGAAGCCCCGGCATGGATGCGCGATGGCTTTCGCTACCACCTCACGCGGCAAAGCGATTGCGGCCCACAGACCGTGGTCGCCGCCGAAGCCGTTGTGCCCGATGCCCTGCGCGAATGCGTGCGCGATGAAATCACCCCTTGACGGCCAGGCATGAAAAAAGCCGCACATGCCGCGCTGGGCATGTGCGGCCGGCTGGCCTGCTGCGCGCGAATTACTTGCGCACTGGCGGAACGTCCGTGCAGGAGCCGTGCGCCACTTCCGCCGCCATGCCAATGCTTTCGCCCAGCGTCGGATGCGGATGGATGGTCTTGCCGATGTCGACGGCGTCGGCGCCCATTTCAATCGCCAGGGCGATCTCGCCGATCATGTCGCCCGCATGCGTGCCGACCATGCCACCGCCCAGGATGCGGCCGTGGCCATGGGCCTCGGGCGAATCGTCGAACAGCAGCTTGGTCACGCCTTCGTCGCGGCCGTTGGCAATCGCCCGGCCCGAAGCAGCCCAGGGGAACAGGCCCTTCTTGACCTTGATGCCCTGCGCCTTGGCCTGGTCTTCGGTCAGACCCACCCATGCGACTTCGGGGTCGGTATAGGCAACGCTGGGGATCACGCGCGCATTGAACGCGGCCGCGGCCAGTTCCTTGTTGCCCTGCAGCTCGCCGGCAATCACTTCGGCCGCCACATGCGCTTCGTGCACCGCCTTGTGCGCCAGCATGGGCTGGCCGACGATGTCGCCGATCGCAAAGATATGCGGCGCGCTGGTGCGCATCTGGATGTCGACCGGAATGAAGCCGCGGTCGGTCACCGACACGCCCGCGGCCTCGGCCGCGAGCTTCTTGCCGTTGGGCGTGCGGCCCACGGCCTGCAGCACCAGGTCGTAGGTC
>JBBKVU010000639.1:0-11251 GCA_037968595.1 Comamonas sp. | reverse complement strand
CTGTTCATCGGTCCGCGCAGCCACAGCTCCGCGCTCTACGATCTGACGCATGCCGGGCAAACCGAGTTCCAGTCCTCCTCGGGCCTGATCGTCTCCACCGGCCTGGGCTCGACGGCCTGGCTCAAGAGCATCATCACCGGTTCGCTGGCGATCGCGCGCACGCTGGGCATGGCGTCGACAGAGGATGCCTACCAGCCCCTGCCGTGGGAAGAGTGCTCGCTGGTGTTTGCCGTACGCGAGCCGTTTCCCACCCGGACTTCACAGACCACGCTGGTGTACGGGCGGGTGCAGGATGCGCAGCCGCTCAGGGTGCGCTCGCGCATGCCGGACAACGGCATCATCTTCTCGGACGGCATGGAGGCCGACTTCCTGCAGTTCACCGCGGGAATGGAGGCGACGATTGCGCCCTCGGCGACCACGGGGCAGCTGGTGCTTTGAAATTTTTGCCGCGACCGAACGGCGGGGACGGGCGCGCGGTCGGCGGCGGCACGCAAAGCCTGGTGCAGCTGCTGGGCAGCGCGGCCACACTGCCACAGCTGCAGAAGTTTGTCGAAGCTACTGATCTAAGTGGCCTTAGAAGGGCCGGGCTCCAACACAGCAAGCCGTTTTCCAACAAAGCGCATGAGAGTAGGGACATCGATCGGTTTGCTTAGGAACTGATCAAAGATGCCGTTGCTGCTGGCCAACTCGAGCAGAACTGTGTTCCCAGAAAGCGCGATCAATAGCGGCGCTTGGTCGGGGAACATCGCTCGCAACGCGCGTGCCAGCGCTTCTCCGCTAACTTCAGGCATTTCCATATCAAGCAACGCGACATCAGGACGTTGGCGAGATGCGATGTCCAAGGCCTCCTGGCCTCCATGGCTCACAACCACAGTTGATTGAGGGAATAGCATTCCGACAATCAGCCCAAGCGCATCTGCGGAATCCGGGTCGTTGTCCGCGATCAATATCATTGGTTTATTCATAAATCCGAAGGTTTCGCTATATGCCTGTATAAGTAGTTCGAAAAAAGGATGAATACATGCGCCTCGCCACATTTCTAGAATCGGCCCACGTCCAAATACTGGACGAGGCAGTTGCATTTGCGCGCACCATCCCCGCCTTGGAACACACCAGTGAAAAGGCCCTACGCGACCATCTGCCGGAAGTACTTAAAGCTATTTCAACTGACCTTAGGACTTCCCAAAGTAGGACTGAGGCTATTGCCAAGTCTCAGGGAGACGCCCCTGAGACGTCGTCCCAGACGCCGGCGGAAACCCACGGTCTCATGCGCGCTCAAGACGGAATCGACATCGAGCAACTGGTCGCCGAATTCAGGGCATTGCGCTCTAGCGTTCTTCGGCTGTGGACGGAAGCCCACCCGGTACAGGCAAATGCCATCGAAGACATCATCCGGTTCAATGAGGCGATTGACCAATCGGTGGCCGAGTCGGTGAAGTTTTACGCGCAAGCGCGGGAGCGATGGCGCGAGATTTTTCTCGGCGTCCTCGGTCATGATCTACGCGGTCCGCTCAACACCATCTCGCTTACGGTGGCTGTTTTGCGCCAACAAAATATCGCACCCGTGCAGCAGACCGCAATGCTCACGCGAGGCGTTGCGCGGATGAAATCGCTGCTTGACACGCTGCTTGAATACAGTCGGTCCACCCTGGGCGTAGGCATGGCCTTGCAGTTGGAATCGATCGATCTTGGGAGTGCCTGCGCTGACGAACTTGACCTCCAACGGGCTGCCCATCCAGAGGCAACCATTGACTACGCAGCCCAGGGCCTTACCGAGGGAGCATTCGATGCGTCTTGGGTGCGTGAAGCTCTTGGAAATCTGGTATCCAATGCGATCAAGCATGGGGATACTGGCGAGCCAGTCGCAGTGAAACTGGAGGGCGACGATGCTTGCGTGCGGATCATCGTGGAAAATTCTGGCGAGCTGCCATCCGACGACATTGAAAAGCTGTTCGAGCCGCTTCGGCAAGGGAACATAGGTTCCACCGAGGCAGACCGCACGCACCTTGGGCTAGGCCTTTTCATAGTCCGACAAGTCGCAAGAGCACATGGAGGGGACGTAACGGGCACCTGCCTGGATGGACGTGTTCGCTTCACCATGGAATTGCCGAAACACTGAGGTTCCGGTAAGCCCTGCAGGCCAACCAGCCCAGCCAGAGTCGCGCAGAGCAAGAATGAGACTTACCAGTGCCGAGTTTGGCTCGCTGTGCTATGGTATTTTCATTGCACCCCAATGGCTGGGTCGGCGTTTGCCCGCATAGTCAGGTCGCCGGCTACATTCCCATCCAACCGACAGCCGAGTCGCCCCACCACCGACCCGCAGCAATGTCAGGCGCAGCCGGTAAATTTTTGGGAATAGGGCCGGGCCGGGAATACCGGGGCAAGATCAGACGATCAAGCGCCCGACTGTTCGTCCAGTGCTGCCTCGAACCGCGTCAACTCTTCCTCCAGTGTGCCGCGCTGCCGGAATCTCCGCCCGGCGCGCTCGTACCAATTCTCCGCATCCTCCAGATCGCCTTCCTGCAGGTGCAGCAGACCATGCAGCCAGGCAGCGTGCAGGCCTTCGTAGCCCTGCACGCTGTCATGCGCGGCGTTCCATTCGCCCGCCCGCAGCAAGGCCAGGATGCGGCGCAAATCGGCAAGGGTGTCGCTCATGGCACAGGGCTCCAGAGGGTTCAGCCCGCCTGCAGCGCCAGCTGCACCGGGTGGCTGTCCACGTACTGCTCCATGCTCACTATCTTCCCGCTCTCCAGGCGATAAAGATGGGCAAACGACGCGGTCATGGCCTTGCCTGTCTTGCGGTAAGTGCCCGAATACACGCCAAAGGCGGCAACGCGCTCACCGTCGGCCAGGTAGGTATGGACCTGGGCCCGGTAGCCCTACCACTCGGTTCTGAGCCGCTCGAACACCCCGGCCACTATTTCCTCAGCCCCCACATAGGTGCCCGCATAGGGAAAGCCGGCAGCTTCCGTCCACCGGGCATCGGCCGCCAGGATCGCCAGCAGGTTCTTGCCGTTTTCCTGCGGCGAGCCTTCGTAGGTGGCGCGAACAAGGTCGAGATTGGTCGTCATGGTGTGCTCCGGGATCAGTGGCTGCCTTGGTGCAGGCTGAGGCCCGGCCGACGTTGGCGGCGATCAGCGCCGTGCCATCCATCGTCCGGTGGCAATCCGGCGCCTGGCCAGAAGCTGGACCCAGTGTAAATCACAGCCTGCCAGCGCTTCTGGCCCGCCGAATTCCGCATGGCGCCAGGAGACCTGCCCCACCCATTGGCTGTCTGGCTGGATATGCGCAGCAGTCCGGGCCATGCCGATGCCCCTTGGGCGCATTGGGCGCATTGGGCGCATTGCGCAATAGCGTGCCAGTATTCGATTTTCATAGACGCCCGTGACGTCGACCCTGGTGCCCTGGCGCCGGCACCTGCGCCATTGCCTTGCCCGGATAGCTGACTGCAGCACGCCCACAAACACTCCCATGGCCAGTTCGTGTGTAGTGACCGTGGCCATCATCACGACAGACGAACCGGACAAATGCGCGCCCAGCATGGGCATCGAATCCCAGCCGAAGGTGTCCGTGCTGACCATGAACAGCACCGATACCGCGCCAACGCATTATCCAGCGCATCGCGTCACAGCCTGCGTCAAGCAAGAGCAGCTTACTCATTCCAGGGAAGCCCCAGCGTCCATGCTTGGAGCAGTTGCTGCAGTGAAGCGTACCTTCAGGCCTTGGCTCTGGCCTTGATGAGGTGGAGGGTCTCGCCGCGGGCGAGCATCGCCACCAGCTGGGCGATGCGCCTGGCGCGCGTCTCGGTTTTCACCGCCGTCTGGATACGCCACAGCAGCGCATAGCGATTGGCCGCGTTGAGTGTGGCAAACAAGGCCTTGGCGTCGGGCTCGGCTTCCAGGGCAGCCAGAAGATCGTCGGGTACGGTGGCGGTGCGCGCGCCGTCGTAGGCCCGGGCCCAGCGCCCATCGGCCTTGGCGGCCTGAATCTGCGCGTGGCCGGGCGCCTGCATGCGGCCGGCCGCGATCAGTGCCTCCACCTTGTCGACATTGACCTTCGACCAGATGCTGCGCGCGCGCCGCGGCGTGAAACGCTGCAGAAAGTGCTGCTCGTCGAGCCCTTTCTTCTGGCCGTCGATCCAGCCCCAACATAGCGCGATCTCCACCGCCTCGGGATAAGTGACGCTGGGCTCATCGGCGCCGCGCTTGGCGATCTTGAGCCAGAGACAATCGGCAGTGGCGTGATTTTTCTTCAGCCACGCCTCGAAAGCCTTGGCATTTTCAAACAAGGTCGGCGCAGGGGACAATGGCAGGGCGGATTTTGCGGCAGGCATTGCCTTGAGTGTGCCGCAAGAACTCGCATGCGCCCATCGCACACCAAGGCATGCGATCGGGCCGGCGAATCAGCGTTCGGCCACGGCCGGCCAGGCCGGTGACTGTGCGCCCCCAACGCGCGCCTGGCGTCGGCTTTGGCCAGCGTTGAGCGGGTGCCATGGGCCCTTGGCAGCCACGCGGTACCTGCTGAGACGATGAAAGCTTCACCAGCCCATGTAACATCAGAGCCAAGAATCATGACCCTCGAAAACTTGCTTGTCTTCATTCCCGCCTGTTTTGCGCTCAACATGGTACCGGGGCCCAATAACTTGCTATCGGTCGCAAACGCCAGCCGACATGGCTTTTGGGCAGCGTCGATCGCTGGCGCAGGCCGCCTTCTTGCATTCATCGGGATGATTGCCATTGCAGCCACCGGTTTGGCCGCGGTATTGCAGGCTTCCCTGGTCTTTTTCTATGCGATCAAGCTCATTGGGGCGGCTTACCTGTTTTATCTCGCCTTTCAGTTGTGGCGTGCAAAGCCAGTCGAGCACGAGGTAAACGCACCTAAAGCACAGCGAAGCCTTCTTGCTCTCGCCCGTCAGGAGTTCTTGGTGGCTGCGGGAAATCCCAAGGCCATTCTCATCTTCACGGCTTTCCTGCCGCAATTCGTCGATATTGCAGAACCCGCAACGCCGCAATTTTTCACTTTGGGAACAATTTTTCTGGGCTTGGAGTGGCTCGCTATTGCTGCATATGCCTGTATGGGAAGCCATCTTCGCAAGTGGTTTCTGAAACCAAGCAGGCAGCAAGTCTTCAATCGCATATGCGCTTCGCTTCTCGGAATCTCCGGGTTGGGCCTGCTGGTCGCACGACGTTCAACTGCAACTTAGTAAAAGTTGCAGCTGACAGCCGGTGGCCGCTAGTCAACTTTGAGTTGCGCTGTGCATGGTTGATGCAGTTTTTTGCTCATCAATGCATTTTGAAGTATTACGCCTCGGCGAATGGGCGCCCCCCGCTTAACCACTTTAAAACCATGTCGAACAAAGAAAGGCTCTGCTGTTTTTCTCACATCCGACGTCATTTCGTCAATGCCAAGCAGTTGGGCTTCTTTGTGAATATGTTTCATCAACAGGGTCCCAATACCTTGTCGCGCATGGCAGCCAGAGACGAAGAAATGGTCTATGTAACCACTAGGCTGAACGTCTGCGTATGCCACAATTGTTTCCTCATGCTCGACGACAAACGGAAGCAGATTTCTCATATGGCCAGCCCACAACTCGGGGTCGATATCTGCTGGCGCCCATGCTTCTACCTGCTCTGGTGTGTAGTCTCGTGAAGCAGTGTCATGTACAGCTGAAAAAAATACGCGAAAAAGTGCCGCCTCATCACCAATTCTGAATCTTCGAATGTTCATGAATCTTTAAGTTCTCAGTAGTTCATTTATGATTTTCACCATCAGCGCCAAATTATAATTTCCATTACTGACCGGCAGGCGACCAGCGCTGGCAGAGTCGCAGCGGATATCCGCTATTTCTTGAAACCTCCATACAATGACTGCGAGGATCTCTTTAGCTGGAAGAGTCGGAGACCTCGTCTCTGAGCTTACTGTACGAGTTACGCAACTGCGAAATTCAATTCTATCTACAGTCCAGGTGGAGTAGTTCAGGTTAAAGGATTTCCATCGCCGCCAGCCAGATGAAGGCCCTCCCACGACATCTGGATGTGAGTGCGCGTTTCTCCGATATTGCGAAACCCGAGGCGCTTGTAAAGCCTTTGAGCAGGTATATTGGTGCGGAAAACACCCAAGTGGATTGGCACATTTCGAGCAGTTGCCTCTGACTGAAGACCTTTCAAAAGTATGCTGCCAACACCTTTACCTTGAAACGCAGGCGCAATGGCAATGTTCTGCAGGTAAATTTGGCTTCCACGATCAAGGACCTGGATGTAGCCAGCGATTTGATCATCGATGTCAATCACGCAAGTCGAAGCGGCAGCACACTCCGAAGTAAAGTTTTGGAGCTGCCAGTCCTCATCCCAACCCCACAACGTCTCGATGTGCGAGCGAAATACGGATCGATGTATGGCGAACAGGAGTACGAGGTCTTCGGTGTTTGCGGGTCGTAGGTTCATCAGTGACTATGCGTTATTTCTTCCATGGTAGCTCCCTTACAGACTACAAGCAGTCACCCGCGAGTTGCCGCCGCCAAGGAATGCAGTAGAGCACGCGCTCGCTCGCATCTCCATGCATGTGGGCATTGCGGTACCGGCCCGCTGAGGAGGCAGTCAGCGATAATTGAATCATGACTATCGCCTTGAACTTGAAGCCGACCAAAGCCTGCCCAGTAGTCGTCCGGATGCAGGCTGACCTCGAAATTCTAGCCTTTGAACATCCACTGGCTGGCATGCAATTGGTCAAAGGAACAATCGAGCGAGGTGAAACCTCTGCGCAGGCCGCACTTCGCGAGTTATTTGAAGAAAGTGGCTTCAGTGCCTCTGCGGTTGTGGCAGATCTTGGCGTGTGGGAGTCGGGATTTGAAAGCCAGATTTGGTCATTTCAACTGTGCAAGGTAGATAATATGCCTGATTCCTGGATGCATCGAACGGCGGATGATGGGGGCCACCATTTCAATTTTTTCTGGCACCCAATACTGCAGCAGCCTAGCCCCCAATGGCATCGGGTTTATCAAGATGCGCTGAAATATCTAGCCAACAAGTTGCAGGCGTGAATCAACATTCGGTTTTCCTATTGAAGACGATAAATACCTCCGCCAGACAGCTTGCGACAGGCGATCCACGCAGTCACTACTCGCGCAGCAGCTGAGAATACTTCAGGCACCCGCACAGAACTCCGACGGTCGTGCCGATGCCGATTCCCCACAGCACAGGAACATCGAAGCCGAAAGTCAAAAGAAACATCAGACCGACGCTGACCAGTGAAATCCATAGCACGGTGATGAAATCAAAGTGGGCAACGGCCACTGCGTCCTCTTCCAAGCTGCGCGTGGCGCGCCCCTGATTGCGGCGCTGGCGCCTGAACAACAATACATCTGCGACGAACTCGAAGATATCGGCAAGAAAATCGGTCACGATGCTCATGATGAAATAGATGCCTTTGTGGTGATCACTCGGTCATGTATTTGGCCAAGCTGTACGGTCGACGCTGCGCACTATCGTGACTGTAGCTTGCTGCGAAGAAAAGCAGTTGCTGCGAAACGACTAAATTTTCCAAATGATTAAGAGCCGCTAACACGACCTCAAATCTCACCTGATTTGTAGGTCAGTTCACAGCCCCCGGGCGGCCAAGAAACGGGTCCCAGCTCGGCTCCAAGCGTCACATCGTTATGGATGCTCGTGGCATTCCTCTTGTTGTGCTGGTCAGTAGAGCAAAGCGGCATGTCTCCATGTTGTTTGAGAAGTGCGTGGATGCACTGCCAGCAGTCAACGGACTCGGAGGCAGGCCACGACGCAGTCCGGCCAAACTACATGCGGATACCGTGAACTGTGACCTACACGGCCCTTGGGATGTTGTGGCGTCGTCTGGCCCTGGCACTCGCAGCGGCCGCGCACCTAGCCAGCCGCGCTCCGTCTCGCCCCTCTGTCTTTGATGCGCCGGCAAGTGCGCCGCTGCCAGAGCGGACGACCAGTTTCACGAGTCGTTCAGACCGCTGAGATTGCATAACAAAGGGAGAAGCTTGCAAAGCCCCGAGAAGACGCATTGGCAACAGCGTCATTTCTTTTTCGGCACTCAGAAACGCTCAGTTTCATTTATCGGCATAGGAATACTCTATCAGCCACGTCACTGCGGCCCTAGAAGCGCGGCAAAAAGGTTGGGGCACCTGCAGCGCCGCCTGTGTTCGCAGGCCGCGCTCCATGGACTTCGTCATTCAGCCAAAGAGTTTCTTCATGAGCCAAACCACCGTGAAAACACTATACAAACTCAGCACTTGAAAAGCCCCGCTGTCCCTCGAGGCCGGAAAGGCCAACACGCACCTACGCGGATGACGTTTTTATGACCATAGCGTTACAGCAACCTAGACCGTCAAAACCATAGAACTCATAGCCGCCAACGCTTAAAGATTAAGCGATAAGCCTAAAAATATTTCAAAAATGACTGCAATGATCACCAATACGTCCCCCAAATTCATGTCCCCCAACGGCGGCAAGCTCATCATTCCCGTGGGCAGTAGCTATGACTATGCCTACAGCGCCATCTTGCAAGCCGACGGCAAGATCCTGCTGGCAGGCTCTAGCATGGCCGATGCCGGCACCCAAGACTTTAGCGTGGTTCGCCTGAATGCCGATGGCGCCCTGGACACCAGCTTTGGCACGGGTGGCAAGCTTATCCTTCCCGTAGGCAGTAGCACAGATGAGGTCCGGAGTGCCATCCTGCAAGCTGACGGCAAAATCCTGTTGGCGGGCTATAGCAATATAGGCAGCAACAATGACTTCAGCGTTGTGCGCCTGAATGCCGATGGCACACTGGACAACACTTTTGGCACTGGCGGCAAACTCATCCTTCCGGTGGCCTACCTCAGCGATGTTGCCCTAAGCACCACGCTGCAAGCCGACGGGAAAATCTTGCTGGCGGGCTACAGCATTAGCAACGGCAGCAACGACTTCAGCGTGGTGCGCCTGAATGCCGATGGCACTCTGGACACCAGCTTTGGCACCGGGGGCAAGCTCATTCTTCCCGTAGGCATTGGCTCCGATCAGGCCTTCAGGGCCATCCTGCAAGCCGACGGCAAGATCCTGCTGGCGGGCTCCAGCTCGCACAACGGCAACGATGACTTCAGCGTGGTGCGCCTTAATGCCGATGGCACGCTGGACATCAGCTTTGGCACTGGCGGCAAGCTCATCCTTCCCGTAGGCAGCATGAACGATATGGCCAACAGCGCCACCCTACAAGCTGACGGTAAGATCCTGCTGGCAGGCTATAGCTATAGCGTCGGCAACGCTGACTTTAGCGTGGTGCGCCTAAATGCCGATGGTACGTTGGACAACACTTTTGGCGCTGGCGGTAAGCTTATCCTTCCCGTGGGCAACAACGACGATGCTTCCTACAGCATCATCCTGCAAGCCGACGGCAAAATCCTGCTGGCGGGCGACAGCAATAACGGCAGCAACTTTGACTTCAGCGTGGTGCGCTTGAATACTGATGGCACGCTGGACAACACTTTTGGCACTGGCGGCAAACTCATCATTCCGGTGGGCAGTAGCTATGACCATGCCTCCAGCATCATCCTGCAAGCCGACGGCAAAATCTTGCTGTCGGGATCAAGCATTGCTGACAACGGCACCCAGGACTTCAGCGTGGTGCGCCTGAATGCCGATGGCACGCTGGACACCAGCTTTGCCAGCCCCCCCACCTTGAGCACCACCGCCAGTTACTCCGAGCACGCTAGCGCCGTGCTGCTCGCCCCCGACGCGCAGGTGCTGGACGCCGACCTGGCTGCCCAGGGTCATTACGGCGGCGCCAGCCTGGCCCTGAACCGCAGCGCAGGCGCCAGCGCCGACGACCTGTTTGGCGCCAGCGGCAGCCTCGTGTTCACCGGCAGCGATGTGGTGTGGAGCGGGACGACCATCGGCGGCTTCAGCCAGGTGGCCGGCATCCTGACCATCACTTTCAACAGCGCGGCCACCCAAGCCCTTGTCAACGGCACGCTGCAATCGCTGACCTACCAGAACACCAGCCACACTCCGCCCGCCAGCGTAGAGGTGGCTTGGACCTTCAGCGATGGCAACGACGGCAGCCAAGGCACTGGCGGCGCGCTGAGCACCCTGGGCACCACCACGGTGAACATCACTGCGGTCAACGATGCTCCTACGATTGCCAATGCAGTGCCTGACCAGAGCGCCACACAGGGATCTGCATTCAAATTCCAATTTGCGGGCAACAGCTTTGTGGATGTCGACGGAGACAGCCTCACCTACAGTGCCAGCTTGACCAGCGGTGCCGCACTGCCTGCCTGGCTGAGCTTTGACGCCGCCACCCGCACCTTGAGTGGCACACCGGCCACCGGTGACAATGGCACCATCAGCATCGATGTCACCGCCGATGACGGCAATGGCGGCGAGGTGACCGAGACCTTCAGCCTGGAGATCACGCGCACCGTGCCGCCCGTGACTCCCACGGAACCCACGAAACCCACTCCTGTGCCGGTGGACGGTGTGCCCGTAGTCACCACGCCCGGAGACGGCGGCACGACCATCATGAGCATTCCGGTGGTCACGCCCACTCGCCCCGACACGCCCGGCACGCCCTCGCCGCTGGCCGACATCCCCCTGGTCAAGGGCAGCGACGGCCATGCCATCCTGCAGGTCAGCGTTCCCACAGGAGTCGGTCTTCAGGCCCAAGGCCTGGCCCAACCGGTGACGGGCGCCGCGGCACTGGCCGAGCTCGGCCTGCGCATTGAGCGCTCGGCTAGCGGCGACGCCGGGCTTACTCACAACGGACAGGTCTTTCTGGCCACGCTCGATCCCTCGGTGCCGCTGACCATACAGACCATCACCGCCACGGCCGGCGCGGGCTTCAACCCCGACCTGCCCCTGGTGATCAGCGGCAGCGCCATTGCCGGCGACGGCATGCAGGCCGTCATCTTTGACGCGCGTGCCCTGCCCAGCGGCACCACCATTCAGGTCGACAATGTCGACTTCCTGGCCGTCGTGGGTGCCGTGCGCGTCACCGGCGGCGCCGGCCAGAACATGGCCAGCGGCGATGGCGCGGCCCAGTACATCGTGCTCGGCGCCGATGACGACATCATCCACGGCGGCGGCGGCAACGACACCGTGGGCAGCAAGGGCGGAAACGACCAGCTCTACGGCGACGCCGGCGACGACATCGTGTTTGGCGGTGCGGGCAACGACCTGCTGTCGGGCGGCTCGGGCAGCGACCGCCTCAACGGCGGCACGGGCTTTGATGTCGCCCTCCAGGAAGGCAA
>JBBKVU010000638.1:0-3514 GCA_037968595.1 Comamonas sp. | reverse complement strand
CAGGCGCAGGTGCAGGCCGATGCGGGCGCCGACTGGGCGCCGCGCAAGTCCACCGAATTCATCGTGCCCAGCGGCGCGGGCGCGGCGCTCGATGTCGCCGCGCGCAAGCTGACCGAACTGCTGACGCGCGAAAAGCTCGCGCCCGGCTTCATCGTCAGCAACAAGTCCAGCGCGCATGGCATCGTCGCGCTCGAAGGCCTGCACCGCCACCCGGGCGACGCCCATGCGCTGATGACGCTGAGCACCAGCTACGGCAACAGCCTGGCGCAGAACGCCCTGCCCGACCACCTGCAAAAGGGCACGCCGCTGGCCACGCTGTTCCGCGAATTCGTCACGGTGGTGGTGCGCGCCGACTCGCCGCTGCGCAGCACCCAGGACCTGATCGCGCATCTGAAGCAGGACCCGGGAAAGTATTCCATAGGCATAGCCACCACGCTGGGCAACCATATCCACCTGGGCGTGGCCCAGCCGCTCAAGCTGGCGGGCGTGGACATCAAGGGCCTGCGCATCGTGCCCTACAAGTCTTCGGCCGAGTCGATGACGGCCCTCGTGGGCGGCCACCTCGACGTGGTCTCGGCGACCACGCCCAATCTGCTGCCCTATCTGCAAAGCGGGCGCGTGCGCGTGCTGGCGATTGCTGCCGAGCAGCGTCTGGGCGGCGCGTTTGCCCAGGCGCCGACCTGGAAGGAGCAAGGCATCGACTACGTCAGCGACTCATTCCAGGGCGTGATGACCGTTCCCGGCGCCAGCGCCGCGCAAAAGGCCTATTGGGTCGCCGCGCTGCGCAAGGTCTCGCAAACCCGTGAGTGGAAAGACTTCGTGGCCCTGAACCAATGGGAACCCTGGTTCCAGGGTCCGCAGGCCACGCAGCAATTGCTGCAGACGCAGCTCGACAGCAACCAGGCGCTGCTCACCGAGCTGGGCCTGCTGCCGCCCGCGCCGCGCAAGATTGCCAAGGCCCTCTGAAAACATTGAAGACAAGGAGACTGCGATGAACATGCGCTTGAACGCCAGCGCCAAGGAGCTGCTGAGCGACCGCCTGGAAACGGCGCTGCGGGCCACGCCGCACATCAGTGCCGTGCCGCAATCGGCGCATATCGGCGCGCTGATTCACGGCGTCGATCTGCGCGCGCCGCTGGCGGCCGCCGAAGTCCACAGCATCCGCTCGGCGCTGCTGCGCTGGAAAGTGGTGTTCTTTCGCGACCAGCATCTGAGCCACGAGCAGCATGTGGCGTTCGCGCGCCAGTTTGGCGAGCTGACCATAGGCCATCCGGTGTTCGGCCATGTCGAGGGCCACCCCGAGCTGTACTCGATTGCCAAGCACCGCCGCGCCAACAGCCACGGCAGCGAACCCGAGCGCCGCCCCTGGACCGGCTGGCATGCCGATGTCACGGCCGCGCACAATCCGCCCGCGGCCTCCATTCTGCGCGGCGTGACGATTCCGCCCTATGGCGGCGACACGCAGTGGACCAATCTGGCAGCCGCCTATGACGCGCTGTCCGAGCCGTTGAAAGCCTTTCTTCAAGGCCTGCGCGGCGAGCACCGCTTCAGCCCGCCCACGGGCGCCAGCCCCACGCCCGAATACCTGGAGCTGATCCGGAACAACACCCTGGTCAGCGAGCACCCGCTGGTCACCGTGCACCCCGAGAGCGGAGAACAGGTGCTCTACATCAGCCCCGGTTTTCTCAAGACCATCTCCGGCCTGCGCACGCGTGAATCGCGCGTGCTGCTGGAGCTGCTGTGGGAGCACGCGGTGGCCAGTGAATTCACCGTACGCTTCAAATGGGAAGCCGGCTCGATTGCCTTCTGGGACAACCGCTCCACCGCCCATGTCGCGCCGCAGGACATCTTCGCGCTGGAATATGACCGCCAGCTCTACCGCAGCACCCTGGTGGGCGAAGTCCCGGTGGGCGCCGACGGCCGCGCCTCGACGGCCATTCAGGGCGATCCGGTACTGGCGGCGCATGGAGCGGCCTACTGAGCGACCGGCTTCGCATCAACGAATGTCTCTTCCCTCTGGGAATTCAGGCGCTGCGCAGGCAGCGCCTTTTTTTCAGTTCAGCGGCAGCCCGACATAGTTTTCCGCCAGTGCGGTCGAACCGGCGCGGGAATGCACCAGGTAGTCGAGTTCGGCTTCCTGCACCTTGCGGTCGAACTCGCCGGAGTCGGGAAAGCGGTGCATCAGCGAAGTCATCCACCACGAGAAGCGCTCGGCCTTCCAGACACGGCGCAGGCTCACTTCCGAATAGCGGTCTATGCCTTCGCTGCTGCGCTGCTGGTAATACTCGGCAAAGGCGTTCGACAGGTAGCCCACGTCGGAGGCTGCCAGATTGAGCCCCTTGGCGCCCGTGGGCGGCACGATGTGGGCCGCGTCGCCCGCAAGAAACATGCGGCCGAAGCGCATGGGCTCGGAGACAAAGCTGCGCAGCGGCGCAATGCTCTTTTCCAGCGAAGCGCCCGTGACCAGATGCGCGCGCGCCTCGGGGTCCAGGCGCAGGCGCAGTTCGTCCCAGAATGCCTCGTCGCTCCAGTTCTCCACCTTGTCCGTGAGCGGCACCTGCAGGTAGTAGCGGCTGCGCGTGGCGCTGCGCTGGCTGCACAGCGCAAAGCCGCGCTCGGTATGGGCGTAGATCAGCTCGTGCGAGACCGGCGGCACATCGGCCAGGATGCCCAGCCAGCCAAACGGGTAGACCTTCTCGTAGTTGCGGATGCTGTCCGCGGGAATGCTGGCGCGGCACACGCCGTGGAAACCGTCGCAGCCGGCAATGAAGTCGCAGCTGATTTCATGCTGTTCGCCATCCTTGTGATAGCGCACGCGCGGGCGTTCGCTGCCGAACTCAAGCGGCGTCACCTCCTGGGCTTCATACACCGTGAGCAGGCCGGCGCGTTCGCGCGCCTGCATCAGGTCACGCGTGACTTCGGTCTGGCCATAGACCATCACGCGCTTGCCGCCGGTGAGTTCATGCAGGTCTATGCGATGGCGCTTGCCGCCAAACAGCAGTTCGATGCCGTCGTGCGGCAGGCCTTCGGCGCGCATGCGCGCATCGGCCTTGGCCTGGGTCAGCAGATCCACCGTGACCTGTTCGAGCACGCCGGCGCGGATGCGGCCCAGCACATAGTCGGGGCTGCGCTGCTCCAGGATGATGTTGTCGATTCCTGCTTCATGCAGCAGTTGTCCCAGAAGCAGGCCTGCGGGGCCGGCGCCGATGATTGCCACTTGTGTACGCATCTGTCTCTCCACCAGGGTTGTTTGCCGCTAGCGTAGAAGCGATGGCCTGCGCCAGCGCAAACCTGCATCGACTTTTGCGCGGTGATCGCGCAAAATGTGCGACTATCGCGCAATATCTGCATCCTCATCCATGACGCCCTCACCTTCTTCAACGCCAGGGCCCGGCATTGCCGCCGCCGACTACATCGCCGGACTGGGCAAGGGCCTGGCAGTGCTGGAATGCTTCGACACCGAGCGCCAGCGCCTGAACGCCACGCTGGCCGCCGAACGCGCGGGCCTGACGCG
>JBBKVU010000637.1:0-7306 GCA_037968595.1 Comamonas sp. | reverse complement strand
CGGCCCGCTGGCCGATGCGCTGGCGCAATACGCGGCCGCCACCGGCGTGCAGCTGGTCTATGAGCAATCCACGCTGGCCGGTCTGCGCAGCGCCGGGCTGCAGGGCCGCTATACCGAGAGCGAAGGCTTTTCCCAGCTGCTGCGCGGCAGCGGCTACGAGGTGGTGAGCCAGGGCCGGGCCACCTATGTGCTGCGCAAGTCGCCGGCGCCCGCGCAATCCAGCATCGCGCTGGATGCGGTGACGGTCACCGCAGCGGCGATACCCAGCGGCATCACCGAAGGCAGCGGCAGCTACGCCGCCGCAAGCTCCAACACCAGCACCAAGATGAACCTGTCGCAGCGCGAAACGCCGCAGACCGTGACCGTCATCACGCGCGAGCAGATGGATGACGCCGGCATGACCTCGGTGGACGATGCGCTGCGCGCCGTGAGCGGCGTGACCGCGGTTGCCGGCGGCAGCATCGGCAGCAACTTCTACAGCCGCGGCTTCAGCATGCAGGCCCAGGTCGACGGCATGACCACCCCTGCCGGCATCGACAGCGGCAACCGCTCGCCGCTGTATGACAGCGCATTCATCGACCGCGTGGAAGTGCTGCAGGGCGCTTCGGGCCTGCTGGCCGGCGCGGGTACGCCAGGCGGCACCGTCAACATGGTGCTCAAGCGCCCGACGCGCGGCTTCCAGGCACACGCCGAGGCCCAGGCCGGCTCGTGGAACGAACGCCGCGTGGTGGGCGATGTGTCCGGCTCCCTGGTCGATTCGGGCAGCATCCGCGGCCGGGTGGTGGCTCTGGCAAACACCAGCGATTCGTTCACCGATTATGTGTATCGCGACCACCAGGCGGTCTATGGCATCGTCGAGGCGGACCTCACGTCCTCGACCACGGTCAGCGCCAGCGTGCTGACGCAGAAAGACAAGAGCCGCGGCCATTTCGGCGTGCCGTTTGCCGCCGACGGCAGCGATGCGAGACTGCCGCGCAACTCGTTCTGGGGCGATGTCGACAACCGCACCATCCGCGACTACACGATTTACACCCTGGGCCTGACGCAGCAACTGGCAGGCGAATGGAGCCTCAAGGCCAGCTATTCCTGGCAGAAGACCGACAACCACATCCGTAACTTCAACAGCCTGTCCGGCGGCCTGGATCCCGTGACAGGCAACGGCCTGTCGATCGGCAGCCGCCAGGTGAACTATGTTTCCGCTTTGCACAGCAATGTGGTGGACATCTATGCTTCCGGCCCGTTCGAACTGCTGGGACGCAAGCATGAACTCGCGCTGGGCCTCAACGGCACGAACACCCGCGATGAAAACGCCGGCACCGGCTATTCCGGCAATACGCCCATCAATGTCTACACCTTCAATCCCGCAGCTCTGGGCGCGGTGCCCGCGGGCCGCCCGGGCACATCGGCCCATACCAAGACCAGCAACTTCGGCGCCTATGGCGTGGCGCGCTGGAGCCTCACGGATGCGCTCAAGCTGATCACCGGCGTGCGCGTGAGCGACTACGAGCGCACCAACGTCGTCACCGGCGCCGTCGCGCCCCGGGAGACGGGCATGGTCACGCCGTATGCGGGCCTGATCTATGACATCGATTCGCAGTACTCGGCCTACGCGAGCTATTCGGAGATCTTCAGCCCGCAGACCAACCGCAACCAGGACGGCAAGGTGCTTGACCCGGTCACCGGCAAGAACTACGAAGTCGGCATCAAGGGCGAACTGCTGAACCGGCGCCTGAACGTCTCCGCCGCGGTTTTCCACTTGGCGCAGTCGAACATGGCGGTGCTCGATAGCTCGGTGCCGGTCAATCCCGCCAATGCCTGCGGCGGCACCTGCTATACGGCCGCCGGCAAGGTCGTAAGCCGCGGCCTGGACCTGGGCGCCAACGGGCAGATCACGCGGCAACTCAACCTCGCGGCCGGCTATACCTACACCGACGCGCAATACGTCGACGGCCCGCAGAAAGATCAGCGCTTCCGGACCGAACAACCGCGCCACAGCCTGCGCGTGGCGGCCAACTACCAGTTCCCCGGCACGCAATGGTCGCTGGGCGGCAATGTGGCGGCCACCAGCAGGACCTACAAGACCGGCGGCACGGCTGCCGCGCCCTGGACCATTGAACAGGGCGCGCTGGTGCTGGTGGGACTGCACGCGAAATACCGCATCACGCCCAACACCCAGGTCAACCTGGCGGTCAGCAATCTGACGGACCGCAGCTACCGCCATGTGTACGGCCGCGAGTACGGTCTTTATGGCGACCCGCGCAAGTTCACGGTCAGCCTGCGCCACGACTTCTGAGGCGCGCATGATGAGAACACCGTACCTCGGGGCCGCCATCGCGGCGCTGCTGTTCGCCGGCAGCGCCTGGGCCCAGCCCGCGCCCGCAACCGCGCCTGCGGCCCCCTATGTGATGCCCTCGACCCAGGCATGGGACATGTCGTCCGAGAGCGGCGAGATCTACCGCATCTTTGTTTCGGCGCCGGCCGGCGGCGAGCCGCCGCGCGGCGGCTATCCGGTGCTTTACGTGCTTGACGGCAATGCCTATTTCGGCTCCTTTGCACAGGCGCGCTGGGTGCAGGAATATCTGCCGGTCGGCAAGGCCATCGTCGTCGGCGTGGGCTACCCCGGCGACAAGGCCTGGGACGTGCGCCGCATGAACGACTACACGGCGCAGCTGCGCGACCCGCCGCCACCCGAAACCCGGGCCTACGCAAAGTACCGCAGCGGCGCGCGCCAGCAGTTTCTGGACTTCATGACCGGCAAGCTGCGCGCCGAGATCGCGCAGCGCTACTCTGTGAACCTCGAGCGGCAATCGCTGTTCGGTCATTCGTTTGGTGGATTGTTCGCGCTGTACGCGCTCTACGAGCGCCCGCAGGCTTTCCAGTCCATCATCGCGGCCAGCCCGTCGATGGAATGGAACGCGCAAAGCATCCTCGATGACGAGCGCGCTTTCACCGCCAGAATGACGGCAGGCAAGATAGGCAACACCAGTCGCCTGCTGCTGATCGCGGGCGACCGCGACACCGCGGGCGATCCCGAATCGGTGCGCTTGCTGACGGACCGGCTCGAGCGGCTGTCGGGTTGGGGCCTGCGCGTGCGTCTGCGCCGCTATGCCGACGAAACCCATGCGAGCGTGCCCGCGCAATCGGTCAACGATGTACTCAGGTTCGCGTTCGAGCAGCGCTGAACCCTGTCTGACGGCGCTAGGTCTTTTTCAACACTTCCTGCAATTCCTCCAGCCCCACGGGCTTGACCAGATGCGCGTCTATGCCGGCTTCACGCGAGCGCCGGCGGTCGTCCTGCTGGCCCCAGCCGCTGACGGCCACGAGGGTCGGGCAAGGGGAAATTTCGGCGCGCAGGCGGCGCGCGAATTCAAAGCCGTCCATGCCCGGCATGCCTATGTCCAGGAAGACCAGCTGGGGGGCGAACTCCGCCGCGGCGCTCAGGCCGGCCGCACCGTCAAATGCGGCGCGCGCTTCCATGCCCATCAGCTCCAGCAACATGCGCAGGCCTTCGGCCGCATCGACGTTATCGTCCACCACCAGCACGCGCTTGCGCGCCATCACCGCATCGGTTTCGGGGGCCGCAGGCGGCGGCACTGCCGCGGGCGTTTCCATCAGCGGCAGGCGCACGGTGAACACGCTGCCCTTTCCCGGCCCGTCGCTGTGGGCGTCGACCTGACCGCCCTGCATTTCAAGCAGGCTGCGCACCAGGGTCAGGCCCACGCCTATGCCGCCCTGGGCCAAGCTCGAAGTCTGCGGCGCCTGGGTGAACAGGTCGAAGATGCGCGGCAAGATATCGGGCGACATGCCGCGGCCGTTGTCCGTGACGGTGATCTGCACCTCGGTGCCCTCGCGCCGCGCCCGCAGGCCGATGCGCCCGCCGCGGTCGGTGTACTTGGCAGCGTTGCTCAGCAGGTTGGAGATGATCTGCGACAGCCGCACCGGATCCGCGTGTACCGTCAAGGTCTCGTCGGCCACCTCGAACAGCAGCTCATGGTCGGCCGCATCGAGCAGCGGCTTGCAGGTCTCGAGCACACCGCGCAGGGCTGCGGCCACGTTGACCGGTTCGGGGCGCAGCTCGACCTTGCCGCCCGAGATGCGCGAGACTTCAAGCAAGTCGTCGACCAGCCGCACCATGTGATCCACCTGGCGTTGCAGCAGGGGCAACAGGTAGGCCGTGGTTTCGGGGTCGCCCTGGGACATCTGCAGCACATGCAGGCCGCTGCGCACCGGCGCCAGCGGGTTGCGCAGCTCGTGCGCCAGAATGGCCAGGAACTCGTCCTTGCGCCGGTCGGCGTCGCGCAATGCGGCCTCCTGGCGCTTGCGCTCGGAGACATCATTGAACAGCACGGCCACCTGGCAGTCCTCGGGCGCGCCAATGCGAAACGCATAGACATCGAAATAGCGCTGCAGCGAATCCGCAGGGTGCTCGAAGCGGCGCGACTCCCCGGTCTTGGCGATATGGCCGTAGACCTCGAACCACCAGCGCTCATGCTCGGGCGCAATCGACAGCATGGAGCGGCCGACGGCGTCGTTGATGCCCGTGTGCCGCTCGAACGCCTGGTTGACTTCCAGGAAGGTGTAGTCGCTGCCCTTGCCGTCGGCGTCAAACTCCATGCGGATGACGCAGTAGCCTTCGTCAATTGAATCAAACAGCGTGTGATAGCGCTGCTGGCTGATGCGCAGCGCCTGCTCGGCGCACTTGCGCGAGCTGATGTCGCTGGCGGCGCCAAACCACTCGATCACGTCGCCGTTGTCGTCCAGCACGGGAACCGCCCGGGAATGGGTCCAGCCTATGGTGCCGTCGACGCGGATCACACGGTGCTCGAGCTCGAACACGCTCTTGCGCTGCAGCGCGTCGCGCACCGCCAGCGAGACCATGGGCTGGTCCTCGCGGGGAATGTACAGGTCCAGCCAGCGGTCCGTGGGCGCCTCGGTGTCGCGCAGGAACTCCTGGCCTTTGAGATGGCGCATCTCGCTCCAGTCGGGACCCATGCGATAGACCACGTCCGAGGTCGCACCGAGAAAACGGCGAAAGCGCTCCTCGCTCTGGACCACGGCTTTCTGGATGGCATGCCGCTCCAGGTAGTCGCCCATCTGGTGGGCCAGCAGCTTCAGCAGTCGGAATTCAACTTCGCCGGGCGGCTGCTCGCTGGGGTAGAACATCGCCAGCATGCCCAGCAGCGCGCCGGCGCGATCGCGCAGCGGCAATGCCACCACGGTCTGCCACCCAGCCTGGCGCGACAGCCCCAGCCAGGGCAGTTGCGCGCCCGCGCTGGCCCCCTCTTGCGGCGCAGCGCCATCAAGGTTCAGCGCAAGGAAATGCGTATCGTGCAGCGATGCCACCAGCTCCTGGGCCCACTGCGCGGCCTGCGGCGTCTTCAGCAGCGCGGCGGCGGGAGCGGCAAGATTCAAACCCATGAACTCCGGATCTTCGGACGGCGGACTGAAGACGTACAAGGCCGCCGCATGGGCATCCACCAGTTCACTTGCGGCTTCCAGCAGGCGCTTGAGGCACTCTGGCCGGTCCGTGGTCTGGCGTGCGCAGAAGCTTGCGACCTCGTAAAACCGCGTGATGACTTCGAAGTCGCGCTCGGTGGCGCGCTGGCGTGCAGACATGAAGTCTCCTGAGGGGCGTGACGGATCGAAGGTGGCAAGGCCGATGAAAGCTCTCGGCGTCATGGAAAAGGCAATTATCCATGGATGGCAGCCGTTGCCGACGGCTCCAGCCAAGAAGCCATGCTGCCGCCAGGAATGCGGCGCAGGCCGATATTCCCGGGGGTCGGCGGCGCTCAGCGCCTCTTGCCGGGCCGGCGCAGCAGATAGATGTCCATGATCCAGCCATGCTCCAGGCGCGCCTGGGAACGCCGTGCGCTGATGCCTGCCGCGACGTCGGCAAGCTTGCCGCGCAGCAGGATCTGCTGCGGCATTCCGAGGTACGCGCCCCAGTAGATCTCGGCGTCGGGCTCGCTGACCTGCTCATAGGAGCGCTGCCCGTCCAGCATGACCACCAGGGTGTCGATGCCAGCCGGCCAGCCGTGGTCGCGCAGCTGTCGCCCCGTGGTCACCAGAAACGGCGCGCCAATCTCGTTGAGCGCGATGCCGTGCGCGCCGCACAGCACCTGCATCGAGGTGATTCCCGGCACGACACGCACCTGTTCGGGCGCCAGGCCCAGGCGCGAGGCAATGCGCAGGCTGCTGTCATACAGTGCCGGATCGCCCCAGACCAGCAGGGCCACACGGCCCTGGCCCGAAGGCAGACGGCTGTCCAGGCTGGCCTGCCAGCGCCGCGCAATGGCGTCGTGCCACTCATCGACCTGGTTGTCGTAGTCATCGCCGGTCTGGCGCCGCTGGGGCATGTCGAAATGCGCAATCCTGTCGATGCCGACGCCCAACTGCTGCAGCAGCGCCAGCCGCACCTGCGCCAGCTCGGCCTTGTTGTCTTCCTTGTGCGGCAGCAGCACCAGATCGGCGCCGCGAATGGCGCTTTCGGCTTCGCGCGTGAGGTGATCGGGGTTGCCGGTGCCTATGCCGACCAGAAACAGCTCGAGCATCAGCCGCCCTCTTGTCCGGCGGGAAAGCGCGGCTCGTCGCCGCGCGGGCGGTAGCGCCGATCGTAGTCGTTGGCGTAAAGCCGGCTCAGGCCGAAGCCCTGCTGGCTCAGCGTCTGCCCGACCAGGATCAGGGCGCTGCGCTGCAAGGCATTGGACTGCGCCGCGGCCGCAATCTCGCCCACGCAGGTGCGCACCACCAGCTCGTCGGGCCACGATGCGCGCCAGACAATGGCCGCCGGGCAGTCGGCGCCGTAGTGCGCCAGCAGCTCGCGCTGCACCTCCTCGGCCATATGCACCGACAGGTGGATGGCAAGCACCGCACCGGTGGCCGCGAAGGCCGACAGCGTCTCGCCGCTGGGCATGCTGGACGCCCGGCCCGAAGTGCGCGTGAGCACCACCGTCTGGCACGATCCGGGCAGCGTCAGTTCGGCCTCCAGCGCCGCGGCCGCCGCGCTGAACGACGGCACGCCGGGCGTGACCGTATAGGGAATCCCGTGCTCGCGCAGGCAGCGCAGCTGCTCGCCCATGGCCGACCAGATGCTCAGATCGCCCGAATGCAGGCGCGCCACGTCCTGGCCGCCGGCATGGGCGGCGCGCATTTCGGCAACGATGTCCTCCAGCGACAGCGGCGCGGTGTTGACCAGGCGCGCGCCCGGCGGGCAATGCGCCAGCAGCTCGGTGGGCACCAGCGAGCCCGCGTACAGGCAGACCGGGCTGGCGGCCAGCAGATCGCGTCCGCGCACGGTGATGAGGTC
>JBBKVU010000636.1:0-7029 GCA_037968595.1 Comamonas sp. | reverse complement strand
ACCGCGGCGCTGATCCGCGCCCTGCCCGCAGGCCAGCAGCATCACCAGCAGCGGCTGGACAGCGCCCAGCACCGCCGCCAGCCCACCCGGCAGGCGGTAGGCGGCAACGAACAGCAGCGCCTGGAACACGCCGATGTTCAGCGCGCTCAGCACCAGCAGCCGTCCCCAGTCGCGCCGCGCCGGCAGCACCCGGGTGAACAGCAGCAACAGCAGGCCTGCGGGCAGGGCGCGGATCAGCGCCGCGGTGAAAGGCCGGTCTGGCGGCAGGATTTCCGAGGCCACGATGTAGGTGGAGCCCCAGATCGCGGGCGCCAGCGCGGTCAGCAGGACGTCGCGCCAGTGGCGCAGGGAATTTTCAGGGTGCATGGTAATATCTTCAATTCAAGACATCTCCATTGTGTGCAGCATTTATCTTGAAGTCAAGACATATGAAGACAAAAACCAGTCCCCGCACGCCCGATGCCGTGGATGCCATCCTTGCGCAATGGCAACGCGAGCGCCCCGACCTGGACGCCAGCCCCATGGGCCCCATAGGCCGTATCAAGCGCTGCGCGGCGCTGCTCGAGCAGCAGCTCGAAGCCGGCTTCACGGCCTTCGATCTGAGCCTCTGGGAGTTCGATATGCTGGCAGCGCTGCGCCGCAGCGGCAGGCCCCATCGCCTCAGCCCGACCGAGCTGTTCTCCACGCTGATGGTGACATCGGGCACCATGACCCACAGGCTCAAGCGGCTCGAAAGCCGCGGTCTCATTGAACGCGTTGCCAACGCGCAGGACGCGCGCAGCATGCTGGTGCAGCTCACGGACAGCGGCCTGGCGCTGATCGATCGCGCCGTCGAGGCGCATGTCGAGAACGAACGCCGGCTGCTTTCGGCGCTGGGCGGCGAGGTGCTGTGCGCACTCGACACCCACCTGTCCACGCTGCTGCTGTCGCTGGAAGAGCGCAAGGCTTGAGCCACCGCGCCACACGTCAATCCTTATCCCGGAATCCTCATGCAGACTCTCCATGCACTAGAAACCTGGCTCAAGACCCACCTGCCGGAAGTGATCGATGATCTGCAACCCGGCGCCACGGCCGCCGCGCTGGACGAGTTCGCCAGCGCGCTGGGCGTTCGGCTGCCCGACGATTTCGTGCAGCTATACCGTTGGCATGATGGCCAGCAGATGGCGATCAACGCCGGCCCCTGGTACGGCCTGAGCTTCCTGCCGCTGGCGCGCGTGCGCAGCGAGTGCGAGATGTGGCGCGATGTGCTCAAGGAAATGGATCCCGAATCGCTGGCCGATCTGGACAGCCAGATGCAGTCGACGCCTGCGGGCCATGTCAAGAAGCAGTACGCGAACGCGCTGTGGATTCCGTTTGCCTATGACTGGGGCGGCAACTATCTGGGAATCGACCTGGACCCGGATGTGGCGGGCACCTATGGCCAGGTGATCAGCTTCGGCCGCGACGAAGAGCGCAAGATCGCTGTCGCAGCCAGCATCGCGGCGTTTGTCGACTGGATGCTGGCCGAACTCGCCGCGGGCAACTTCCACTTCCAGGAAGAAGACGATGGCGGCCGCAGCTTCAACACCCTGCGGCCGCAGAAGTTCCACTTCCTGGATTCGCTGGCCGCTCTCTTTCCCGAGCGCTGAGAGAATGCTGCGCCGCGCGCTTATTCGATCGCGATCTTCGCGTCCTGGATGATCTTGCGGTAGCGCTCGATTTCCGCGCTGGTGAAGCGCGCGAACTCCTCGCGCGCGCCGCCGTTGACGATGGCACCGTAGTCGTTGAGGCGCTTCTTCACTTCGGAATCCTGCAGCACCGCGTTGAGCTCCTTGTTGAGCCGGTCGGCAACCGCTGCCGGGGTCTTGGCCGGCGCATAGAAGCCGTACCAGGCGGCCGCCTGCACGCCCTTGTAGCCCAGCTCCTCAAAGGTCTTCACGTCGGGCAACGCGGGCACGCGCTGGCTCGAGGCCACGGCCAGGGCCTTGAGCTTTTGCCCCTTGATATGGCCCACGGAGCCGGTGTCCAGCATCAGCGCGATATGTCCGGCCATCAGGTCGGCGGCCGCCGGGCCCGAGCCCTTGTAAGGCACATGCATCAGATTGCTGCCCGAGACCTTGGTGAAGATCGCGGCCGCGATGTGCTGCGACGAGCCGTTGCCCGCGGAACCATAGGAAATCTTGCCGGGCTCGGCCTTGGCGGATTTCACCACATCGTCGACGGAGTTGAACCGCGAATTGGCGGAAACCACCAGCACGTTGGGCACCGTGGCCACCAGCATGATGGGCGTGAAGTCCTTGACGGGATCGAAAGGCAGGTCCTTGTAGAGACTGGGATTGATGGCGTTGGCGCTGCTGGTGCCCATCAGCAAGGTGTGGCCGTCGGCGGCCTCGCGGATGAACGCCGCGGTGCCGATGTTGCCGCCCGCGCCGGCCTTGTTTTCCACGATCACCGGCTGGCCCAGGCGCTCGCCCAGCTTCTGGCCGAGCACGCGCGCGATCACATCGGTGGCGCCGCCCGGTGCCCATGGCACGACGATCTTGATCGGCTTGCTTGGGAAGTTCTGTGCCAGGGCCAGGCCGTTCACGCCCAGCACCATTGCAGCGCCCAGCGCCACATGTTTGAGTTGCTTGATCATTGTCTTGTCTCCTTTGTTGTTGTTCAGAGCAGCTGGTTCTTTTCCAGCGTGTCGAAAAGCCACTTCTGGTACAGCTGTCCGTTGCCGATTTCCTGCTTGATGCCGCGTTCCTTTTCCGCCGTGGCCAGCGCCTTGGCAATCAGTTCGTCGGCCGATTCGGCCGCGAAGGTCACGACCCCGTCCTCGTCACCCACCACCCAGTCGCCCGGATGGACGACCTGGCCGCAGATGTTGACGGCCACGTTGATCTGCCCCGGGCCCAGCTTGTAGGGGCCCTTGTGGTTCAGCGTCTTGGCATAGCAGGGAAAGCCGGCGTCGAGGAAAGCGGCGCAGTCACGCACCGCGCCGTCGACGACGAAGCCATGGAAACCCCGCTGGATGGCGTAGAGCATGATCAGCTCGCCGATCAGCGCGTTCGATGTTTCTCCATGGCCGTCGACCACCAGCACGTCGCCGGGCTTGCCCACGGTCAGCGCCTTGTAGATCCACAGGTTGTCGCCGGGCCGGACTTTCACCGTCAAGGCGCGGCCGATCAGCTTCTTGCTGCCGTGGTAGCGGTTCAAGCCGGCGATGCCTTGCAGCCGATCGAGGTTGTCGCTCAGGTGGGAAGTAGGAATCTGCGCCAGCGCTTCGAAAATTTCCGTATCAGTCATATTCAGGCCCCTTGTCTCGAGCGCCGAATCTACCGACTGGCAGGAATAATAAAAAGTGATATTTAATCCGGATATTCAACAACCAAAAGTTATTGCCCGGAAAGCGGCCATGTTTACCTTCAAACAGATCGAAGCGGTCTACTGGATCGCAAAGACCGGCAGCTTCGTCAACGCCGCCGAGCAGCTGCACACCACGCAGGCGGGAATCTCCAAGCGCATCAAGGAAATCGAGCAGATCGTCGGCGAAAGCCTGTTTGACCGCAGCGGGCGCAAGGTGCGCCTGACCGCCAAGGGAACGGTGCTGGCCCAGGGCGCGCAATCCCTGCTGCGCCAGCGCCAGGCCCTGATGGACGAACTCGTGGAGCCCAAGTACCTGAACCGCGTGGTCAACATCGGCGTGACCGAGCTGGTCTCGTCGACCTGGCTTTCGCGCTATCTGATTGCGCTGCATGCGCGGTTTCCGCAGCTCTCCATACGACCGCATGTGGATTTCTCCGCCGACCTGCTGATCAAGGCCGACGCGCAGTTGCTGGATCTGATCGTGATTCCGCGGTTTTCCGAGCAACCGGGCTTTGTGCGGCGCGAACTCGGCGCCGCGCAGTTCGAATGGCTGGCCAGCCCGGCTGTCCAGGCCCAACTGGCGCGCCGCGGCGCCGACCTGCCATGGGAGACGCCGTTGCTGATGCAGGGCAACGGCTCGGGTTTGGGCGTGATCACCGAGCGGTACCTGCAGGACGGCATTCACCTGGGCAAAAACCAGATCCTGCGCACCAACAGCCTGCTGCCGCTGGTGGGAATGACGCTTGCGGGCCAGGGCGTGAGCTTTCTGCCCACCGGCTATCTGCGCCAGGAACTCGACGCCGGCCGCCTGGTGCCGGTGGCTACCGGCATGCGCAGCGACCCCGTGGTCTACGACATGCTGTACCGGAAGGAACTTCAAAGCGAATTGTTCCACCAAATGACGGAACTGGCCCAGGAGTGCTGTGACTTCGGCTCCAGCTTTCTGGCGTGATGCCGCTGCGCTGCTGCGAGGCGGATCACGGTTTTCAGGGATGGCGCTGACCCGCGCCCTCGGGATATAGTCCGCAGCGTGTGACCTTCTCGCGCTTCCCGCACCCCTCAATACCATGACCAAGAACGCGCTGCCGGGCACGCCCATACTTCCCAGCCCCGTACTGCTGGTTGAAGACGAACTGCCCATACAGGAACGCCTGCTCAAGATCATGCGCGAGCTGGGCTATGCCAGCGACGCCATTCATGTGGCCGGCACCCTGGCCCAGGCACGACGGCTTGCAGCGGCGCAACCGTTTGCGCTGGCACTGGTCGACCTCGGCCTGCCCGACGGTCACGGCTGTGATTTCATTGCCGAGCTGCGCCAGCGCGACCCGGCGCTGAGCATTCTGGTGATCTCCGCCTGGAGCACGCAGGAAACCATACTGCGCGCCCTGCATGCGGGCGCCACCGGCTATCTGCTCAAGGAGCGCGACGACCTCGAAGTGATGCTGTCGATACGCAGCGTGCTGCGCGGCGGCGCACCCATAGATCCCTTCATTGCCCGGCATATCCTGGCCGAACTGCCGCAGGCCAAAGATGGGGAGGCAGACGCGGCGCAGAGCCCGCGGATCCTGCCGCAGAGCGTGCTGACAACACGGGAAGCACAAATCCTTGCGTTGGTTGCCGACGGGAAGTCAAATCGTGACATTGCGGAACATCTGCTTATTTCACGTTACACCGTTGAATGCCATATCACGCACATTTACCGAAAGCTGGAAGTGTCCTCGCGCACCAAGGCCATCAACGAGGCGCGTCTGCGCGGCATGCTTCCATAACCGCCAGCTGTGGCCATGTTGGCAGGCTGCTGCTCGGCATCCTGCTGCTGGCCTGCAGCCTGCTGCAATCGGCCTGGGCGCAGGCCTGCCCGCTCGAGGTCGGCGAGGTATATGCCGCCAGGCAAGCCCCCGGCGTCAAGGACCGGCCCACCGAGGGCTGGGAACCGGTGAAGCTGCCCGACAGTTGGGTACTGCGCTGGCCCGACTACACGGGCACGGTCTGGTATCGCATCATGCTGACCGACCACTGCAGCGTCACGCTCCAGCGCACAGAGCCCGTGGCGATGATCGTCAAATCAATCAACATGGCCGGCGAAATCTATTTCAACGATACGCTGCTGTGGCGGGATGCAAGCCTGCAGGAGCCACTGTCGCGCAGCTGGAACATGCCGCGCTACTT
Source organism: Comamonas sp. (assembly GCA_037968595.1). GTDB lineage: Bacteria > Pseudomonadota > Gammaproteobacteria > Burkholderiales > Burkholderiaceae_C > Comamonas. The sequence continues at coordinate 1,530 of JBBKVU010000636.1, read as the reverse complement.
CATATTGCCGGATGCGGCGCTCAGGCCCACCGACAATGCGATCTGGATACGTATCGAAGGCCGGGCCGTCGTCACGCCCGGCCTGGGCCCGGTCGTTACCGGCCCGGCAGCGCAGATGCTCGCCCACCATGAAAAGATCTGGTGGTCACAACGCACCGTCTATGTGATCAACCTGGTGGCAAGCCTGTGCATAGCGGGCCTGTTCACCGGCATCTGGCTGCTCTATCGCAAGCAATCCGTGCATGGCTGGTTCGCGCTGCTGAACTTCGCCTGGGTCGTGTTCTTCTACAACATCGTGGCCACCGACCCTTGGCCGTTTGGGGATACGGTCGGCGTGGCACGCGGCAACACCATCGCCTTCATGGCGTTCTGCGCGTTCTATTGCATTTTCAGTTACCAGCTCCAGGGTTGTGCCCTGCCACGCTGGCTGCAACGCACTCTGGCAACGCTGACACTGGGCCTGACTTTTCTGGTCGCGCTGGTGCCTGAAAAGCAGCTCGCCGCCTCGATGCAACTGGCCTGGAACACGCACATGGGAGTGTTTGCCTGGGCCTGCATCGCGCCGCTGTTCCATGCCTGGCACAGCCGCGCGCGCCAGAATGTTTTCTACTCTCTGGTAGGTCTGAGCTTCGTGTTCATCGCACTGCACGACATGCTGACCTTCAACCGTATAACGTCCGACGCCATCATGCTGACGCCTTACGCCAACCTGTTCACCATGATCATGATTGCCGGCGTCCTGGGCTCGCGCATCGCAGCCAGCATGCGCCGCACCGAACGCTTCAATGTGGAACTCACCGCCGCGGTCGAGCAGGCCTGCCGGGAGCTGGAAACCACCATGGGCAAGGAACACCAGCTGGCGCTGTCGAATTCACGCCTGCAGGAGCGCCTGCAGTTCATCCACGATCTGCATGACGGCTTTGGCAGCGCGCTGGTGCGCGCCATCGTCCAGGCGGAACGCAATGCCGATGCAGACGCAAGCCGCCATGTCTCCACGCTCAAGTCGCTGCGCGACGATCTGCGCAACGTCATTGACGGCGGGCGCACCGCCCATGCCGACACCCCCGCGACGCCGGCCGAGTGGATGGCGCCCACGCGCCACCGTTTCTCCACGCTGTTCGATGAACTGGATGTGACCAGCCACTGGTCCTGCCCGGCGGCCTGGCCCCAGCCGCCCAGCGTGGCGCTGTGCATGGAACTCACGCGGCTGCTGGAGGAAGCCCTGTCCAATGTGCTCAAGCACAGCCAGGCGACGGAAGTCGACATCACGCTGGCGGCTGACGAGCAAGGCGCGCTGACCCTCGAGGTGCGCGACAACGGCGTGGGCTTCGACATCACCGCCATGCGCCCCGACGCCAGCGGCATAGGCCTGTCCTCCATGCACGCACGCGTGGCCCGGCTGGGCGGCAAGCTGCAGCTCGAATCGCGGCCAGGCCGCAGCCTGGTGCGGGCCAGGCTGAGGCGCTGCCTGCAGGACGACTGAGCGATTGGCCAGACGCCATTCAGGGAACCCGCCCCCGGCCCCCGGCC
>JBBKVU010000635.1:0-8684 GCA_037968595.1 Comamonas sp. | reverse complement strand
CGGCCAGCCCCAGCGGCTCACCAGGCCCACGGGCTGCACGCGGCCCAGTTCCAGCCACCAGCCCAGGTGCATGGAGCCGACAAAGCTGCCGATGGCAAACATCGGCAGGATGGCGGCGTTCATGGGAATGCCCATGCCGGCCTTGTAGAGCGTGCCGCTGCCGCAGCCGTCGGCAATCTGCATGCACAGACCGAAGACAAAGGCGCCGATCAGCAGGCTGATGCTGGGCGGGCCAAGTGCCGCCGTGAGTTCTGGGAAGGTGCCCAGCAGCGGCATCGCCAGCGCGGCGGCCAGCGCCAGCAAAAGCAGCTGGCCGAACACGCCGCTCGCGTCCTTCTCCTCGATCAGCAGGCGCCAGCCCGTGGTGAAGCCAAAACGCTGGCCCGCAAGCACCGCGCCCAGGCCTATGCCCACGGCAAACAGCGCGGCCTGGCGCACCGACACGGTCCACAGCAGCCAGGCAAAGAAAACGGCCATCAAGGCCGCAAGGGGTAGACGTTTCATGGGTTTACTTGAATTTGCGCTGCCACCATTGGCGCGCGTCATAGGCCAGCGACTCGGCGCGGCTGGGTTGGTTCTCGAGCGCCGGCGCATCCGGCTGCTGGGTCCAGTCGACCATGGAGCCCGCATACAGCTTGACGTTGGGCAGGCCGGCCATTTCGCTCAGGCCGAACCAGTCGGTCGCGGCCCAGTGGCCGGTGTTGCAGAAGGCCACCATGTCTTGGCCCTGCTTGCGCTGGACCTTGGCGGCAATCTGCCTGGCCGTGGCGGTGTCGACAAAGGTCGAGGTGCCGGGCACGAACCATTGGTTGAAATCAAGTTGCTGGGCGCCGGGCAGCGTGCCCGAAAGCTTGGCCGCGGGCGCGCGCGTCTTGCCTTGGTAGAACGCGTCGGGGCGCGAATCGACCAGCGCCGCATTGCTCAGGTCGAGGTTCTTGCGGATGTCCTCGCGCGTGGCAATCAGGCTGGTGTCGAGCTGGGGCTGCCAGCTGCTGGCCGCGATCTGCACGGCGGCGTTGTCCTGCGGCAGCTTGGCGTCGGCCCAGGCTTTCATGCCGCCGTTGACGATGGACAGCTCCTTGAGCCCCAGCGTCTTGAGCGTCCAGTAGACGCGCGCCGAAGCGCCGAAATCGGTGGCATCGGCGCCGCTGGACACCACCACGGCGTGCGTTGCGGGCGTCAGGCCCAGCGACTGCACCAGCTGCGTGAGCTTGGAAATGTCGGGCAGCTCGCCGGGATTGCTGGCCGGGCCACGCCATTTTCCGTAGGGGGCGCTCACTGCGCCGGGAATGTGCTGCTTGGCATAGGCCTGCGGATCGCGGATGTCGATCACGCGCAGCGTGGCTGCGGGAAGCGCCTGCAGCTGCGCCGGCGCCAGCAGGGGCTGGGCCGCGAAGGCCCATTGGGCCGCGGTCAGTGCCGCGGCAAAGGCAAGCATTTTCTTCATGGTCAACTCCGAGGGATTCGATCCCGAATCCCTCATTGTCGGTTTTTGACCGACCAGGACCAACGATGTTTATGCTCTTAGTTCATGAGCAAAGGTAATAAGGCGATGGAAAAGTTGCCCGCGACGGCATGAGCCGGCGCATGGCCCGCCGCCTGAACCGGTATCAGACCCGGTTGCGCGCGGCGGCGACCGCCGCCAGCAGCATGCCGGAAAACACCAGGCACAGGCCGGTGGCAAACAGCGCCGACATCTGGTTGCCCAGCAGTACCATGGACGCCAGTATGCCCACCAGCGGCACGCCCAGGGTGAAGTTGGACATGGCAAAGGTGCTGATGCGCCGGCCATGCTCGGCCGAGATCACGAAGCAGGCCGAGGTCGCGACCGGTCCGATGAACAGCAGCAGTTCCAGCAGCCGCAGGTCAAAGGGAATCGCTGCCGGCGAGCCTTCGAGTGCCAGCGCGAAACCCGACAGCGGCACGGTGGCCAGCAGCATCTGCCAGGGAGCGAGCGACAGCGGCGATGCGGTCCAGCGGTGGCGCTTGATGTGCATGATCACCACCGACCAGCAGATGGCGCCGATCAGCAGGAATGCCGAGCCCATGATGGTACCGGGCGCGGACCAGTCCATCTCCCAGGGCGAGCAGATCAGGCCTATGCCCGTGAGGCCCACGGCCAGCGCAAACAGCTGCCAGCGCGTGGGCGCGTTGCGGTACAGCATCCAGCCCGCGACCACGCCCCACAGCGGGGTGGTGTAGGCCAGCAGCACGGCGCGGCTGGTGTCGACATGCGTCATGGCAATCATGCCCAGGCCCGTGAACACCATCATCTGCAGCAGACCCATGCTGGCAACGATGGGCCAATCCTTGCGCGGCGGAAAAGCGAGCCGGCCACGGATGGCGAGAAAGGCAAAAAGGCAGAGCGCGGCGCTGCCGAAGCGTATGGTCGCCAGCCACAGCGGCGGGACTGCGTCCAGCGCCATCTTGGTGGCCGGCCAGCTCAGTCCCCACAGCAGCACCATGACCGCCAGCCACAGCAGGGTGCGCCCCTGCGTGGATGGCGCGCTGGCGGAGTGGGAAATATTGAGTGGAGCGGAGGCGGTGCGCATGGTGTCTGGGAAATTACCTATTTACAGGTAGTTTTTCTCAGAAGCGCAGAAAATGCTTTGTCTATTTCACCATGGATTCGTGCATTTGAGGCAATGTATTCCTCGTTTTCAATAAATTCCGGAAAGAAATACCTTGAGCGAAGTAATCCTCGACGAAGCCAGTCTGCGCATTCTTGACGAGCTGCAGAAAAATGCCGAGCTGAGCAATGCCGATCTTGCCGAGCGTGTCGGTCTGTCGCCGTCTCCGTGCTGGCGTCGCGTTGCCGACCTGAAGCACAGCGGAGTGCTGCGCGCCTCCGTCTCGCTGGTCGATCCGCTCAAGCTGGGGCTGGCGGTCAATGTCTTCGTGCATGTCTCGCTCAAACAGCAGGACAAGGACTCGCTGGAAGTCTTTACCCGGGCGATTGCCCTGCGGCCCGAAGTCATGGAGTGCTATCTGATGAGCGGCGAGGCCGACTTCATGCTGCGCGTGGTGATCGAAGACCTGATCAAGTACCAGTCGCTGCTGCTGGAATGCCTGACGCAGATTCCCAGCGTGGCCAGCATTCGTTCCAGCTTTGCGCTGAGCCAAGTCAAATACACCACGGCGCTGCCCACGGGCCATCTGCGCCGGCGCTGAACACCGGCGCCCGGCCTCAGGCTTGCGCGCCCATGGCCTTGGCGCGTTCGGCGGTCTGCAGCAGCGTCTTTTCATCCGGCAGGCCCACGGGCCAGCCGGCGAGATGGCGCTGGGCGATGTCGCTGAGCGCCGTGATCCAGGGCGCGCTGTCGTTGACGCAGGGAATGTACGCAAACGCCTTGCCGCCCGCGTGCAGGAAGGCTTCGCGCGCTTCCTGGCTGATTTCCTCCAGCGTCTCCAGGCAGTCGCTGGTGAAGCCCGGACAGACCACATCGACGCTTTGCACGCCGCGCTGCGCCATCGCGATCAGCGTCGGCTCGGTATAGGGCTCCAGCCACTTGGCCTTGCCGAAGCGCGACTGGAAAGTGACGGTGTACTGCGACGGCGAAAGGCCCAGGCGCTCGGCCAGCAGCCGGCCGGTTTTCTGGCTCTCGCAGTGGTAGGGGTCGCCCAGGTGCAGCGTGCGTTCGGGCACGCCGTGAAAGCTCATCAGCAGATGCGCGCTGCGGCCGGCCTCGCGCCAGTGCGCTTCTATGCGCTGCGCCAGGGCATCGATGTAGCCGGCGTCGTCGTGGTAGCGGTTGACGAAACGCAGCTCGGGAATATGGCGCTGGGTGCGCGCCCAATCGTAGACCGCGTCAAACACGCTGGCCGTGGTCGTGCCCGAGTACTGCGGGTACAAGGGCAGGATCAGGATGCGCGTCGCGCCTTCGGCCTTGAGCGCGTCGAGTTCGCCGGCAATCGACGGGCTGCCGTAGCGCATGGCGTGGCGCACCAGCACGTTGTGCCCGGCCTCGCCCAGCCAGCCGCGCAGCAGCAGCGCCTGGCGCGCGGTCCAATGCGCCAGCGGCGAGCCGTCCTGGGGGTGCCAGACCGTGGCGTATTTCGCGGCTGACTTCGCCGGGCGCGTGCGCAGGATGATGCCGTGCAGGATGGGCCACCAGGCCAGCTTGGGAATCTCCACGACGCGGTCGTCGCTGAGAAACTGCGCCAGATAGCGGCGCACGGCCGAAGGCGTGGGCGCGTCGGGCGTGCCGAGGTTGCACAGCAGCACAGCGGTGCGCGGGGCACGGCCGTGGGGGGAGGGGGGTTCTGGCGCGAAGCGTGAAGGCATGGGCCGATTGTGCCAAGGCGCGCGCCGGCGCGCAGCCACCGGCCCGCGATGGCTGCGGTATTCTCGGGCTACCTATGCAAGCTTCTACCGACTCCAACGCGTTCTCCGGCATCCGTGCCCGCGGTATCCGTGCCATCACCCTCGATCTCGACGACACCCTGTGGCCCATCTGGCCGACGATAGAGCGCGCCGAGCGCGTGCTGCTGCAGTGGCTGCAGACCCATGCGCCGGCCACCGCGCAGTCGCTGCAGACCCAGGCCGCGGTGCGCGCCGTGCGCAATGAGATCGGCAGCCTGCGGCCCGATCTCGCGCATGACCTCAACGGCCTGCGACGCGAGTCGATACGCCTGGCGCTGACGCGCGCCGGCGACGACCAGAGCCTGGCCGAGACCGCTTTCGACGTGTTTTTTGCCGAGCGCCAGCGCGTCGTCATACAGATCGACGCGCTGCCCGCGCTCGAGTTTCTTGCCGCGCGCTGGCCGCTGGTGGCGCTGAGCAATGGCACGGCCGACGTGCATGTCGTCGGGCTGGGGCGTTTCTTCCATGCCAGCGTCAGCGCCCACCGCGTGGGCGTGGCCAAGCCCGACCCGCGCATCTTCGCGCTTGCCGCCCAGGCCGCGGGCGTGCCCGCAGAAAATGTGCTGCACGTGGGCGACGACGCGCTGCTCGATGCGCGCGGCGCAATGGATGCGGGTATGCACGCAGTCTGGCTCAACCGCGCGGGCGTAGACTGGGCCCACGGAGGCGCAATGCCCTCCGTGACGGTGGCCAGTCTCGCGCAGTTATGTCAGGGTCTGGCCGAAGGCTGATCCTTCCTGATGCTGTTAGCGAGCCGAGACCCATGCCCAGTACCCTGCGTTCCCGCCCGCGTTCTCCCGCTCCTCTCCCCCTGGTTCGTACCGTAGCCCTGCTGCAGCCGCTGTCCTGGCTGGCGCTGGCCTGGCGCGACATCTGCCGCGCGCCGCTGCTGGCTTTCGCCCATGGTCTGGTATTGACGCTGATCAGCGCAGCCATCCTGGCCGTGGGGCACAATCGCTTCTGGCTGATGGCCGGTGCGCTGTCGGGTTTTCTGGTGATAGGCCCGGTGGTGGCAACCAGCCTCTATGCGATCAGCCGCGCGCTCGAGCGCGGCGAGCCGGTAGGGCTTGGCCTGGTGCACCAGACCTGGACGCGCTGGCAACGTGGCCATGCGGGCGCGCAGCAGCATGCGGGCTACTGGTGCCTGGTGCGCTTCGGTCTGCTGCTGTCACTGGCGGCCACCGGCTGGGTGGTGGTTTCGGCGTCGCTGATCACCGTGCTGTCGCCGGTGCTCGTGCAGACGCCCATGGATTTCCTGCAGCATGTGGTGCTGGCACGCGATGGGCAGTTGTTTGCTTTGTGGATGGCGCTGGGCAGTTTTCTGGCCGCGCCTATTTTTGCGTCCAGCGTCGTGGCCATGCCGCTGCTGCTGGACCGCCGCGTGACGGTGCTGCAGGCCGTGCTGACGAGTTGGACGGTGGTGCTCGCCAACCCGGCGCCGATGGCGTTCTGGGCGGCGTTGATTGTGTTGTTTACCCTGTTGGGCCTGGGCTCGCTGCTGATCGGACTGGTGGCCGTGGTGCCCATGCTCGGTCATGCGAGCTGGCATGCCTACCGTGATCTTGTCGACGCCTCGGCGTTTGCGCCACGCGAGCAGCCGGAGCCGGGCAGGGCGTTGTAGGACTTGTCGTTGTGATTTTCGGGTATACAGAAGAGCAGCTTGCGCACTTCTTTCTCACCTACGGGGTGGGAGCGTTCATTCTTTTCATGGTGTTCATCATCCTGCAGCTCGCGCGCCAGTCGAAGGCGGGCAAGTTCGGCACGTTCGTGATCTTTCTCGGACTGGGCGTGGGCTTCATCGGCTTTCTGGCCAAGGTGGTGATCCAGTGGTGGATGGAAAAATAGGCGCTGCAGCCGCACTCCAGTACGCATGAATTTCCTCCAGAAGATCCTCGGCGCCTTGCAAAAGCCACAGGCCGTCCCCGCGCCCGATAGCGCGTTGAGCACCATTGCGCTGCTGATCGTCGAGCGGGATGTGACGGCCGCTGCCTCGCCCGAAACGCGTTTCGGTGGCCGGCCCTCGGTAGGTGAAGGCTTTGCCTGGCCGCGCTGCCGGTCATGCGGCGAAGCCATGCAGTTCCAGGGGCAGATTCGCCCTCCCGGTGCGCTGCATCTGCACCTGATCTTCATGTGTACCAACCATCCCGGCGAGTGCGACCAGTTCGAAGCCGACGGCGGCGGCAATGCGGTGATCACCGTGCCTGCTGACAGCCTGCAGCTGGCGACGCCACCCGCCGAAGGCGAAACCCTGCGCGACACGCGCTATGGCGCGCGCCTGCTGACCGTGGTTGCGCAGGAGTACTCGGATGCGTTTTCCGCCTATGCGGGACGCCGGCGCGAGGTGCTGGGGCAGATCGGCGGCGCAGCCGATTGGATACAGCACGACGACACACCGGCTTGCAGTGCCTGCAAGGCGCCCATGCAGTTCGTCGCCCAACTGGAGTCGGGTCCCGACTATCAGACCGAGATGAACTTCGCCGGCGGCTGCGGCTATCTGTTCGAATGCCGCTGTTCCGGCGTTTCCGGCAAGTTCCTGTGGCAGTGCTGAGCCTGGTGCGTGGCGCGCGGGCGCGCCAGGGCTGCTGAAGAATGCGCATTCCCAGCAAGAAGAACGCGACACTGATCGGTCTTGTCGCCATTGTCCTGTGGTCCTCGCTCGTGGGCCTGATCCGCAGCGTCAGCGAAGACCTGGGGGCGACCGGCGGCGCGGCCTTGATCTACTCGGCGGCATCGCTGCTGCTGCTGGCCACCGTGGGCTTCACGCCGCTGCGCGCGATGCCGCGAAACTACCTGTACTGGGGCAGCGGGCTGTTCGTTGCCTACGAGCTGTGCCTGGCGCTGTCCATTGGCTATGCCCGCAGCGGCCAGCAGGCCATCGAGGTGGGCATGGTCAACTATCTGTGGCCTACGTTCACCATGCTGGCGGCGATCGCCTTCAATGGGCAGCGCGCCCATTGGCTGGTGTTGCCCGGGCTGCTGCTTTCGCTCGCCGGAATTGGCTGGGTGCTGGGCGGGGAACAGGGCATCGACCTGGAAGCCATGCGCGCGAATGTCCAGCACAACCCGCTGAGCTACGGCCTGGCGTTTGCGGGCGCATTCATCTGGGCGGCTTACTGCACGGTCACGGCGCGCATGGCCGCAGGCAAGAACGGCATCACACTGTTCTTCATGCTGACGGCGCTGGCGCTGTGGGTGAAGTACCTTGCCGGGGGTGGCGGTGCAATGAACTGGAGTGTGCCCACGGCCCTCCACCTGGGATTTGCCGCCGCGGCCATGGGTTTCGGCTATGCCGCCTGGAACATAGGCATCCTGCACGGCAACGTCACGCTGCTTGCCGGCGCCTCCTATTTCACGCCGGTCCTGTCTGCCGCGCTGGCCGCGGCGCTGCTGCGCGTGCCGTTGACGGCGGCGTTCTGGCTGGGCGCCTGCATGGTGTGCGGCGGCGCGATTCTGTGCGGGATTGCGACGCGGGCCGGAGGTAGAAAGTAGGCGCTTGCGACGCGGCAACGCCGGGCGAAACCCGACCGCTCATCTGTATCTGTTTTGCAACAAGGCTTTGAATAAAATAGTTAACAATTCTCATTCGCAAATTTGAAGCAAAGTCCGCCCATGTCTTCGCCGCCCACCCACGCCCTTGTGGAGGAGCTCTACACCGCCCACCATGCCTGGCTGCAGAGCTGGCTGAGGCGCCATCTGGGCGATGCGGCCCAGCATTCGGCGGATCTCGCGCAGGACACCTTTCTGCGGCTGCTGACCCGGCCACGGCTGCTTGACGCGGGGCGCTCGCCGCGTGCCTATCTGAGCACCATTGCCCGGGGTCTGGTGGTTGACCATTGGCGGCGCCAGGCTGTGGAGCGGGCCTGGTTCGACACGCTGGCCGCTCAGCCCGAAGGGCTGGCGCCCTCGCCAGAAGACAGCGCGCTGGTGGTCGAAGCGCTGTGCCGCATCAGCCGGCTGCTTGACGAACTTGCACCGCGCGCGCGCGAGGCCTTCCTGCTGGCGCGCGTCGACGGCTGCAGCGCTGCCGAGATCGCCGCGCAACTGGGCGTGTCCGAGCGCATGGTGAAGAAGTACGTGGCGCAGGCAATGCTGCACTGCATTTGCGCATGAGCAGCGCGGCCGGCAAAGACCTGGGCGCGCCGATTGCCAAACGCGTGCTCGAAGATGCGGCCGAGTGGTTTGCGCTGCTGAGCTTTGAAGCCGCATCGACCGAGGAGCTGGCGCGCTGGCGCCACTGGCTTGATGCCGACCCCGACCACCGGCGTGCCTGGTCGCGCGTCGAGGCGGTGGATGCGGATCTGGCGACGCCGCGCCGCTTGCC
>JBBKVU010000634.1:0-6078 GCA_037968595.1 Comamonas sp. | reverse complement strand
GTCATGGATTTATCCCCGTTTATTCGATGGCAATAATTTGGTGGGCTGGCCTGGCGAATGCCTTGGCCAGGCGCATGCTGTCGACTGGGTGCCCGCGCTTGAGCAGCGCCCGGCAGACCTCGGCGCGCTCCTTGTGGCTGTGGCTGGCCTGGCGCACCAGGCCGAGATAGCTGTTGCCCGCGGCATGGGTGTCGGCCTCGGGCATCTGCTCGATGCGCTGCAGCGCGACCCGCAGCGTGCGCGGTCGGGTAGTGCGGCGCCAGGGCTTGATCACATGGCCTACGAAGTCAATGCCGCGGTCGATCGGCTGGATCACCGTCTTGCGCGGGTTGAGCTGCAGGCGCAGGGTTGGCAGAAAGGCGTTGATGCCGGCCAGGGCCTGACCCAGCCACTCGGTAGATTCGTGCAGCAGCACCATGTCATCAACGTAGCGCGAGTAGTGCCGAGCGCGCAGCTGGTGCTTCACGTGCTGGTCAAGCTCGTTGAGTAGCACATTGGCGAAGAACTGCGAGGACAGGTTGCCGATGGGCAGGCCCGAGTAAGGCCCGGCATTGGTGAGGCGCTTGTGCGGCGGCACGGCGGCCAGCGTCGACGCATCGCCGCGCACCACGTAATCCAGGCGCGGATCGTGGAACAGGACAATCTTTGCCAGGCCGCGCCACCAGCGCTCCGGGATCTGCTTGATCAGCAGCGGCCAGATCACGCGCTTGTCGATGCTGACGAAGAAGTTCGCTAGGTCGGCCTTCAAGTAGAAGCCCGGTCGGCTCCAGTTCTCGGTCTGGCTGCGCACCTTGTCTTCAAGGCGCTTGGCCGAATACAGCGTGCCGCGCCCGGGGATGCAGGCGCCGGAGTCGGCGATGAACCGCTGATGGAAGCGATCAGCGATCTGGTTGTAAAGGAGGTGGTGCACCACGCGATCGCGGAACCCTGCGGCCCAGACTTCCCTGGCGCGCGGCCGGCTGATGGCGAAGCAAATGGATTTGCCGGGCCGGTAGCTGCCGTCGCTCAGCTCTTCATGCAGGTCGATCAGGTTGCGCTCAAGCCCTTGCTCGAAGCGCAGCGCGCTCGCGGTGGTGCGTTTGTGCCGGCGACAGTCGAAATACGCCTGCACCAGCTTTTCGAACGAATAGCCAGGATCCATAGAATTTCTCGGTGGGATATGCGGAAAGGGCGGACTCGGAACTCGTTGTTCCGGTTGTTGTTGTTCGTGTTGCCGTTCTCGAAATCGACCGCCCACGGTCTATCGAGCTATCTACATCGGCCCGCCGAATGGCTCAGCGGGCAAACTGCGCGGGATCACTACGGCGGCGGCCGGCGATATCCCTGTTGCGCCTGGCGGTGGGCTTGTGGCCCAGCGGCTCGACCAGATTCCAAGGCGCGTTGGCCGGATTGCCGTGACAAACCGGCAGCAAGCGCACGTTCCGAGTGTTTCTGCCACCCTGTGGCCTGTTTCCCTATGCTCTCCGTGTGCACGATGGCTCTTGCGTACTGCTTCACCGAGATCAGCTTGAGGTCGACGGCGAGGCGGAGGGCCAGATTGACCGCCTCCACCTCTTCGCGCATTCGTTGCAGAATTTGGGGCTTGTCCTCGTTGGTGTTGGCCTGGTAGGTGCGCATGACCAGGGCCATGCAGCGCTTGCGCAGGTCTGCGCCGAAGTCCGCCTTGAAGTTCCGGGGCATGTTGGCCACCAGCTGGGTGGTCAACTGCGTCAATGCGTAGGTCGCCTTGTAGATCTCGGTGTCAGTGTGGAGTGCCATGCAGCGGCGGGCTACGCCCGCGAAGAAGAGTTAAAGGGATGAATCGGGAAAGCTGCGGAAAGGGCGGACTCGGAACACGTCGTTCCGGAAGCCGATGTTGTCCGCGTAGCCGTGCTCGAAATCGACCGCCCACGGCCAGCCATCGCGCACCGTGCGAGACCAGTAGAAGGTGTCACTGCCCTCGTTTTCGAAATGCTCGCGTGCGTTGATGAAGGCCAGCATCAGGTCCTCCTGGTCTGGCGCGCGCCAGTCGCTGAAGCCGTTCAGCTCTTCGCCTTCGGCCACGACCAGCTCAACGCGGGCGAATGGGATATCGGTGTGATCGAACTCCGTGCCGCCCGGTATGACGACGTGGTGCACGGCGCCGTCGATCAGCCGCGAGCCGATGTAAATGCCGCCCTGTTCGGGCCAGGCCTGGTTGATGACTGGGGTGCGCGTTGCTGCTTGCGTGCTCATTGAATGCTCCTGTGGTTGCGAAGAAAAGGGGTGAAGGGCTCAGTAGATGAATCTGCGGAAAGGGCGGACTCGGAACTCGTCGTGCCGGCAGATGATGTACGTGAAGCCGCGCTCGAAATCGACCGCCCACGCATAACTCTCCAGATGCGGGGTGCTGCTCCAGTACCAGCTTTCCTGGCCGAACTTGTCGGGCACGTTGGCCGCGGCCAGGTGCAGCTCGCGGCGGGCGGGCAGGTAGAAGTCGGAATGCTCGTCGTGCACGTAGTCGGATGCCAGCTTGGCGGCTGGGCAGTCGGAGCGAAGGGCGGCGGTGTTGGTCAGGCCATCCCAGTCGGAAAGGGCGCGCTTGCCTTCGGGCGCCCATCGCGCGGTGCCTGCGTCTTCTTCCTTGGCGACGATCAGGCCGTAGACGACTCCGTCGCCGCCCCGGAAGTCGCCGGCGTAGATGCCGCCCTGGCCAGGCCAGTACTCGCCGATAGCGGGGCGATCAGAACGGTCGGCAGCCGAGGCGAACACCTCGAGCTCCGTCGTCCGTTGCAACGAGGCAATCAGCGCGCTGGCCATGGAGCGCGGGTCGCCGCCAAAGTGAATTGCGGCAAGGGCGGGGGCGTGGATGGTGATGGAGTGGGACATGGTGGTCAGTGGTTGAGGGCAAGAAAAAACCCACTCGAGGTGGGTTGCTGGGATTGATTGGCTCGGCTCAGGGGCAGCCGCAGGGAGGGCTTTCGCCTTCTTCGAGGTGCGCGGGAGCTTCTGCGTGGCAGTGGATGCAGCGCCGGGCGGGCGCCGGCTGCTGGGCCTGCCACCACATGGCCCGGGCGTCTTCGCTGGCGCGCAGGGCGGCGGGGCGGTCGCGCTCGGCCCGAGTGGGGTGCTGCCCGGTCACCGGGGCGCCCCAGCAGATTCCCGCGCTGCGATGGTCATGAGCGGCCTGACCCCCACGGGAGCCAAGCCCATCCATACATTGGCAGGCGCAGCCGCCGCTCTTGCAGCGCGCTCTCGCGCGTTGATGATGGCCTGGTTCTTTCGCTGGTAGCGCCGGTCGATTTCCTTGCGCCGGGCCTTGCGATCAATCACGGGGCGCGGAACGTCGGGGCCGGACTGGACGGCATAGACCGACGGGTCTTTCCCCTTGCCCATGGTCTTGCGGTAGCGGACCACGCGAAAGACCTTGCCGGGCTGCCAGCGGCGCGCGTTGGCGATAGTTTCGTGCGCACGGGAGTGCGTCCAGCCGAGCACCTCTGCAACTTCTGCGCAGGTCATGGGGCCGTGCTCCTTGATCGCCGCTATGACGGCGTTGCGGGATGGAGGGTTGAAGTGGGTCATGGCGTAAAAAAGCCCTCGCGGGGAGGGCTTGTCTGGGTGAGCTGATCATTGGGCAACGGCTGCTTTGGCCTGCTCCAGCGCTTCGGCCGGGAACTTGTCGAAGGGCAGGGCCTTGATGTGCTGGCCGAAGAAGCTGCCGATGGACTCGGCGGCCAGGAACTGCTGGTACAGCTCAGCCGACACGTTCGGGTAGTGGTAAACATGGCCCGGGCCGCGGGTGAACGTCACGGCCATGGTGCCACTCGCTTCGTCATAGCCAATCGCTGCCACCTGGTTGGATTCCACGGCAGTCAGCGGAATGTGCTCATAAGGCTTGTCGGTGAATGCGGCGGCGGGAGTCTTTTTGAAGTTCATGATTTATCTCGTGTGATGAAGCAAAGATGCCCGCACTGTGGCGGGCATTGATTGAAGCGGCTGCGGGTCAAGCCGTGGCCATTGCGCCTTGAAGGTGCTTGACCATGGCAGCCAGAATGCGGGCTACATCGCTGGCCCGGAAGTGCTTCGCGGCCTTGACCGTTGCACTCGGCGTGAAGCCCAGTTCAGCCAGTCCAGCAGCGTCGACCTTGATGGGCGAGATCAGGGTGTTGATCTGGCCCAGGGTCATCGTCTCGCCGGTGTCGGCCGGCGCGGTGGCGCTCTTGGCGGCGCTGATCACCTGGCCGGCATCGATGGCGGCGGTCGCTTCGTCCCGCACATGCGTCGCTACGGCGCCCAGGTCGTTCAGCAGCGGCGCCGGCAGAGCTTCGGCCTTGCGGGCGTCGGCAATGGCGGCTTGCGCCTCCTGCTCGACCTGCAGCGCCTTCGCGCGCGCCGCAGCGGCTTCGGCTTCTTCCGCCTGGCGCTTCTGCTCCTGCTCGGCGCGCACCGCAGCTTCGGCCCTGGCCTTCTCCTGGGCGCGGATCTTCTCGCGCTCGGCTTCCAGGCGCTTGGCCTCGGCCTGCTTGTGGTTGCCGATGCGTAGCGCGGCCAGGGCCTCGAAGTCTTCGGCAGCCTTGGAGCCCACGACGGCGAAGTCAGCGAACAGGGCAATCCAGTCGCCATCCTCTTGCACCAGGTGCGCGCGGTTGGCTTCCAGGCGCTGGGCCAGCAGGTTGGCTTCGTGCTTCGCGTCGGTCAGGGCCACGGCCACGGCGTCCTCCATGTTGGCCAGCGACTTCTTGCCCTTGATGACTTCGCCGAAGCCGCCGTTCACGCGCGGCAGCCAGTTGGCGCGCAGGCGCTGATTCAATGCCTGCACGTGCTGATCGAGCGCGGTCTGGGCGCCGGTCACGATCTGCGTGCGGCGCGCCTCCTTCTCCGCAGTCACCAGCTTTTCCTTGGCCAGCCGGGTCGAGCGGGCCAGGCTGCGCAAGTCCGCCACGGTGCGGCGCAACAGTTCGACGTCCGAGATTTGCGCCAGCGCGCCGGCCTCGGTGGCTTCCAGCATTTCCTCGGCCTTCTTCAGCGCCTTGCAGGCTGCCTCGGTGTCGGCGAATTCCTGATCGGTGGCTGGCTTGGCTGGGATGCGCTCGATGAAAGCGCGCAGCGCCTCGCCAAACGCGGGCAGGTTAGACACGACGGCCAGGGCGCCTTGAAGCTGCACGGCCACAGCCGGCAGGCTGTCGACGGGCGCGGCCACGGCCGGCGCGGCTCGCTGGGCGGTCGGGTCGTAGGCGGCAACATCGGCTTCGAGCTCGGCCCAGCCGGCGACGATGCGCGCGCGCAGATCGAGGTTTGGTGTGTACCAGCAATGGCGCTGCTCAACCAGCACCATTTCACCGGTGTCGCGGTCGGCCTCCCACTTGCTGGCCATGAACAGGATGCGCGCGCAGCCCGAGACCATGGCCTGCTGCTCCATCTGCACCTGATAGACCAGCGGGAGGTCGACACCTGTGCAGCCGTCGAACATCGCTTCGCGCAGCGCGGCGTTCAAGCTCTTGTGCTCGAATCCGTCATCGAGCATGAAGGTAAGGCCGTCGAAGCTGGCGGAGTACTTGCCACTGGTGCCCACGCATGGGGACAGTTCTTCGCCGATGATTTCCTCGGCCAGCGGCCGGGCCAGCGCTTCGAACTGGTGGCCGGCGTCGAAGATGCGCTGCGTGGCTGCATCCACCTCGGCTGTAATGCCGGTGGCGAGTTTCTTTATCAGTTCGGCTCGCGTCATGTACGGACTGCAGGCCATCATTGCCGGCGCGTCGCTGGCGTTGAAGTGCTGCGCGCGGTGGGCATGCCACTCTGGGCTACCTTGCACGAGGGAAACGATTTGCATAGTCATGGTTGTTCCAGTTCGGCCACGCGGGCGTCGAAGATTTCGGTGACGCGCAGGCGCTGCGCTTCGTCGGCGATGGCCTCCAACAGGCCGCCGAACTCGTAGAGCTTGTCCAGGTCCACGCATTCACGCATCGCCTGGGCGAGGTCATCGGAGTTGATCTCCGGCGCTTGCGCGCGCTTGGCCGCCTGTTCGCGCAGCTGCTTTTCCTGCTCGGGCGTGACAGTTGCTTTCGAGTTGAGCCAAGCCAGCACATCGGCAATGGCTTTGCCCTGGGTGATGCCGTCCAG
>JBBKVU010000633.1:0-11649 GCA_037968595.1 Comamonas sp. | reverse complement strand
GCTTTGCCGTCTCGGTACAGTCTCCAGTGATTTGTACCGTTCTCGACTCTGACCCCCTGCGATTCAAGCCACCTCTTGAATTCGCTGATTTTCACGACTCTCTTTCGTTTGTTGCGATGAATGAAGTATAAGCATTAATGCTTTCAAATACAAGCAAAAATGTTTATAAAATTCCCATCGCTCGCGCTGGTGAGATGGGCGCAGCCGTCGCGCAGAATGGCTGAATTAGTGGGCCGTCAAGGGAGGTAATCTTCTGCGATCCAGATCTTGATCTGCTCCAGCGCTGCCCCGCCCATCTCGGCTAGAAGAGGGGGGCGGACCGTCCCGAGGTGTTCGCAGAACATAGAGAGTGCGGCGGAGGTCGTCGGGATGCCTCCTTCTTCTGCGAGCGCCTCGGACCAACGCAGCCAGTGAGTGAGCACGATGTCTTGGGTGTGTGAGTTCATTTCGGCACCTTGAACGCGGTCGATGCTGGCAAGCGATTTACGAAGGGGCGATGGTCAAAGCGCGGCAGGAAGCCGTCAGTTAGCTTTGCCCGTGGTCGAACAATCCACACCTGCTCGTATTCGCATATGCCTTCATCGGTTGACGCTATGACATGACCGCGCCAGAGCATTGCCTCGCCCAGGACGTCAATGATTACGGGGTCGACCAGCGAAATAGTTGGCCGCATCTGCGTGCCGCATTGCTCCCAGAGTTCCGCATTGCGGATGGTGCGACGCAGTGAGTTGGTCCGGCCGTCCCAGTATTCCAGGCGCAAGTCTCCAAGGACGGGCCCGGGCCAGTCACTTGGGCCAAGGCGAAGGCCTCGGCGGCGGATTTGAATGATTTCGCAAAACACTGTGTATTTATACACTGTTTGTCAAAACCACCCGCATAGTGTGAACTCGCCCCATGTGCAATAGATACGTCTCCCCTGCGGAAGCCGACATCGAAAGGTTTTGGCATATCGGCCGCGCGAATCAGCCTCGCTGGTGGCGTGAGCAGCCTGGGGAGATATTTCCCAGGGCTCAGGGCCCGTTCATTCGGCGTGCGATTGATGACCCCGGTTACAGCCGCGAGGGTGTTGCAGGTCGTTGGGGACTGGTGGCGGGGGAATGGAGCCTGAAATACGCTACGAACAATGCGCGTAGTGAAGATCTCGCAAGCAAGGCGAGTTTCAAAGAGCCTTGGGCAAGGGGGCAGCGCTGCATCATTCCCGCCGTTACGTTCGATGAGCCGAATTGGGAGTCAGGGCGAAATCAGTGGTGGCGGTTTGCCCGGTCTGATGGCGAACTGTGGGGGCTCGCGGGGCTCTGGAACCGGTGGGCCGATCCGAAGACCGGCGAGATTGTCGAGTCGTACACAATGCTGACCATCAATGCGGACGCCCACTCTTTGATGAGGCGCATGCACAAGCCTGATCCGAAGTTGCCCGCGGATCAGCAGGATAAGCGCAGCGTGATCGCGATCGAGCGCGAAAACGTGGATCAATGGCTTGCAGGAACCATTGCCGAGGCTTCTGAGTTGCTACGTATTGCGCCAGTCGAGGTATTTGATGCAGGGCCTATGGTCGACCGCTGATGGCCAGGAGCTGCCACTGCCCACTGTCGAGACCGGACGCTCAACGTTCGAGCTAAGCGGGCGCCAGCGGCAGGACGCCATGCCCGGGCCGGTGAAAATGTACGGAAGTACCACCGGCCCAGGCTTGGTGGCCTGCCGTTGGCCCTCCGTTTGAGCGGAGGGTTGGGCCGTGCCCGCGCTGACATGGCGAACCAGCAGGGCTACAAATTGAGCTTAATCAGGCTCCAACCACACCGAGTGCGGCTGTGAGCTCTTGCAGGATGGTTTGCCGTTTCAGGCGATCAGTTGTCACTTCGCCGACGCTTTGGCAAGCCGCAACAATTCTGGCAAAGATCGCAGTTGTAGCGGGTCCGTGCTGACACATGACCGCGATGATTTGCTGAGCAGATTGTTCGGCTTGCCGCGAGTTGAGTGGAAGCAATCCGCCAGACCCGCAGATCAATAGACGTGCCAGCGTCAACATGTGCCACTTAAAGCGTTTCATGTTCTTGGGGATAGTGCTGTTCGATACCAATAGATTGAATCGGTACATTGTCAAACAGGCTGCGTAGTAAACGGCCTCCTTGGTCGAATCTGCAAACATCCGATCTTGAAGTTCCTCATACATCTGCTTGGTATATCGGCTTGCGAGTTCTGGACGATTCAGCCACATCGCGGCCACGCATCGAGCGGCACTGTTCAGGGAGAAAACGCGAATGGCTGGAACCTCGACGCCGACGTACTGGCGATCGCGACGCTCGAGATACAGTCGACTATCGCTGCCCTCATATGTGTTGAAGTACTGCTCTACGCTTCGGACGATTGGTTTTAGCGATAAGAACTGCGCATCCTCAACCTTCGATTGGCTGTTGGTTGCGCGGACTAGCTCAGCGAAGACGTCTTCATGTTTTGTTTTTACGACCTTAATGTTCACCATCACGTCGCCAAGCGCGGCTCGGCTGCGAAACAACACATTTGAGGTCTGGCACCCATTAACTATCTGATAGTTAATTAAATGGAGAGTCGTGCCTTGCAGCCTGATGTCCGGGCAAACAATGGTTATTCCATTATTAAGGACTGGAAAGCGCGATGCGCTTGTCGATGCGATCGTGGCGGCGATCGATGCGTTCACTGCATTCTCTTCCCCCAGAAACGATCGAACGTTCTCCTCAAAAACCTGAGTGCGTAAGCTGCCTTCGGGTGTTACAAGCAGGTTGTTCACGAAATCGCTTGCCTTAACTACCGCGAGGTAAGCCTCGTCGATTCCGCTGATCTCCGGGAGTGCGGCTGAACTGAACAGTGGAAGGCTCGCTTCAACCCCTGAGTAAGTTCCGACCCACAATCTTGTGAGCTCGTCTCTATCGACAAAGCGAACATCGATGGAATGAAAGAGCCCCAGTTCGTTGAGTTGGGCAATGAAGTCACGAAGTGCCGTCTCCAGGGCGTCCGGTCGTTGGTATTGCCCCGTCGTAACGAATCTCGCGGTTAGCGTCGGGCGTCCATTCCGAAGCTTTGGAACCTCTTTAACGACAATGTCAAAGACCGACCGTGCCTCGACAAGAACTTCATCATGCGCCACATACGGAGCCTGATTGACGAAACGTAGAATACCTTCCTTGAATTTCAAGAACTCGCCTAGGTCAAAGCTCTCGCTACGCTTTGCCTGAATGAAAACGACATCAACGTCATGATTTCGACGTGTGGTTCGAAAGACTGCGGTGGCGTCATCTGGAGATGCGACGACAACTTCGTCGATGACAACGGCGACACCATCGATTCCGTCATCTCCCGCAGATGTCACGACGTCATCTAAGTCAAATCCTGAGGCGTACTGGTTCGAAACAACGCAGTGCGCAGCGAACTTCTCGAATTGCGTGGCTTCGTCGTCCGCTTGCAGGCCGAAGCTTGTTGCAAAGCTGGCCAAGTGAGCTTGAATGATTCGGTGCATATTGACTTCAGGTGAGAGGTGTTAGCGGCAGTGTATTCGCGTCTGACCGAAAACAGCCAAGGTTGGTTCTGCGCGGCCTAACGTAATGTAGACCGCACCAAGCCGCAGGCCATATCTGGCGCTTGCGGTCTAAATTGGCACGAAAAAAGCGCAGCAAGGGGGCTTGTAGCCTAGCTTTACTGCATGTATTTTGTACAAAAATACAGTACTAAATTTAGCCATAAGACCCGCTACCCCTCCTGTGCTGCGCGCCACACGGTTGCTGCATCAGGTCCGTGAGCGAATTCGTTACAAAGACTATAGCCTGCGCACCGAGCAGGCCTATGTGCAATGGGTGCGCGTGTTCGTGAAATGGCATGGTTTGCGGCATCCGCGCGACATGGGGCAGCAGGAGGTCGAGGGGTTTCTGGCCATGCTGGCGAACGAGCGACGGGTGGCAGCTGCCACGCACAACCAGGCG
The DNA here is from genome assembly GCA_037968595.1 of Comamonas sp. GTDB lineage: Bacteria > Pseudomonadota > Gammaproteobacteria > Burkholderiales > Burkholderiaceae_C > Comamonas. Next base: position 7,699 of record JBBKVU010000633.1, on the reverse strand, counting down.
CTGAGCGCATTGCTGTTCCTGTACCGCGAAGTGCTGGGCGTTGATCTGCCATTGCTCGATGGTGTGCAACGCCCGCGCACGCCCAAACGCATTCCTTCAGTTTTGACGGTGGCCGAGGTGGTAGCGCTGCTGTCGGCGCTGCCGGCCGATAAGGCCTTGCTTGCTCGCCTGCTGTATGGCACCGGCATGCGGCTGATGGAAGGTCTGCGCTTGCGGGTCAAGGATGGCGGCTCAGGGTCGGGAGGAGCCGTCCGCGAGGGCAGCTAGCGGCCAGGAGCGGACCTTGAAGCCATTCCCACAGTTTGCCGCTTCAGGCTGATGTGAGTCAGTCACGGTTGGCGGCCCGCGCGCCTGCTGCAATCAGTACCGGCCCTTCGACCGGCAGTGGCTCGTATGACTGCTGCTCACCAGAGACCGGGCGGACAGAATTCTTCGATAGTGGCGTCTCGCTCCGGCTTCTAGGCTCGTCAAGCTCGATTCACCGGCCGAAATCTTGGGCTCGCCAACTAAAACGGTACATCATCCGCTGGCTTCTCAGGCGGCGTCAGGTACTTGTGCAGAAGCTTGAGCTTGTTCAGCAGTTCATCAAACGTCACGACCTCAACGTCCTTGCAGGAGTTGCGAAAGACCTCAAAGCTCCGACGCTTGATCGGCTCGGTCGGCGTTGATCCAGCAATCACGACGCACTTGATGACATCCGGCTTCCAGGACCTCAATCCTTCGGTGTCACTGGTGTGCTGCGTCCAGCGTTGGCGCAGCTCGCTCTGTTGGTACAACACCTGCGTCATCGCGCCGCTCAGCTCGGCACTTGGCCCAAATACCTCTTCGCCCCTATACGCATTGCTTTGAACAAGCTTGGCTCCGGGCTTCTTGATTTCTACGATTGCGAGTGCCTGCCCAAGCTCACCAAACAGGAAGTCGCCAATCTGTGCACCTGCACCGGTGATCGTAGATGGCTTCGCGTGGAACTGTGTATGCAATAACTCCACCGGGCGCGCAAAAACCATGCTGAGCACGAGCTTGTTCTGTTCAAAGAACGTTTGCCAGTGCTCCTCTTGTGTTGCCTTTCCGAGCAGCTCGTCGTACTTCTCAATCATCTTGGCGAGGGTTGCACGCTCGATTTCGGCGTGCAGCATCATCAAATCGCGAGGCGCTTGCTTGACTAGGCTCGGTAAGCGTTGAACGATCTCGCGAACGGATTCGGTCCCCAAACCGTCACCCTGGGCGCGAAGTTTGGCCTCGGCCGCTGTTTCGCGCCGGACCTCCAACAACGGTTGGTTGACTTGGATCACGCGCCTGAACTTCTCAGGATCAAGCTTCGTGAGCACGTCGTCATGCACGGCGCTTTGCTTAGTCTGCCGAACCAACTTTCGGCCTGCCGTCTTGGTCCGATTGAACTGGCGCCGGAGCTTGTCCAGCTCGTCTTCGCGAATGCAAATCACGCCTTCCGTGAGCGACGTCGCTCGTTTACGGCTGACAACCAGAATTTTAGTGCCTTGGACCCGCGAAAGGGTCTGCCAGACTGCATCAAGATCCTTGGGCAAGCCCAGGCCATCTCCGGGAGGATCGAACAGCCCATAGGGTAAGCGCTCTGCAATACTCAGTGCAGCCTCCTCTGCCTCAACCGGCAAGCCATTCTCGTAGCCGTCTTCATAGATGACGATTCCAAACTGACCATTCTTCTGATTGAGATACTGCACCTGATGCGGGTTCGCATGGATCGGCCGCATGATGATCCTTGTTGGCGTGATCGTCGCCAACAGCGGCCATAATCTTTCTGGGTGGGCATACCAAATCCGTGCATCCCGATCAACGAGTTGGAACGTTTGCAGGAACAGGTCAAGGGCCGGCTGTCCGTTGTCTGTGGTGTGTTCGATGCGGAATGCAGCGTCGAGGACATCGCTATCGCTGTGCGCTTGTTTCGGCTCCGCGGAACTCTTTGTCATCACTCGACCCTTTGTAAGTGCATTGCTGTAGCCGATGAATATAGGGCAACAGGCGATCAGGCTGACCGCCCGCAATCTCAGCAGTCTCTCAACTGACCGCCTCTAGGCGGTCGATTTAAGTTTTCCACAGACAGTGCCTGGTTGGTACGGCGAGTGCGAGCCGTAGAGAGGCCGTCACTGGCGCAGCGCGAGCCGCCACGTGAAAGTCTGAAGGCTGCTTTACATCGCAAAATGGCCATACGATCCACGTCCGTCGCCGGGGCCAACGACGGCTTGGCATCAAACCGCGTGAGTTCGCCCGGCGGCGGCCAACGGCAGCCCCCGCTGCACAGTAGACACCTGCTGACAAGGTACGAACGACAGCAATGGGTCGGAAGCTGACGTCTGTGCGAAGCCGTGCAGCTACTTTGTAACAAGCGACAAGAAGGGAGTCGGTGACTGCACGACTTCGATGATCCCGTCACCAACATAGATGTAGCTCTCACACCTGTCGCGCACCATGACGCCGCCTAGGAACCCTTCGAACACGTTGTAGTCCCCAGGCAGGCAGGCAGGCAGGCACGCCGTGCGGGAACTGTATTCCGCCTCAGCCGGTGCTGCTGGGGCGGTAGAATTAGCTCTGAGTAATGGTCAATGACGTGCGCACTGCGCACTTGTAAACGGAATTTTGAGCGGTTGAGCTGCAACCCATTGATTTTAAATAGGAAAATCGGATTGCAAATCCGGTTAGACCAGTTCGACTCTGGTTCGCGCCTCCAGATTTCATAGCAAGAAGCCAGAATTCAGCAGAATTCTGGCTTTTTTGCTTTGTGGCGCGGCAAGTCGATGCGCCCTACGAGAGAAGCAACGAATGACCTCCGAAACCAGTCTCCGCACAAACGATCAGCCTGCAGCCGCCGCGATCCCGCCGGGATTCGCTCCCTACCAGTCGGTCAGCCCCTATATTGCGCATCTGGGCGCCATGTACCAGCGCGAGGATGAGCAGGGCATGGTGGTGTTCGGCATGCACATCAACGCAAGCCATCTCAACCTGCATGGCAAGGCGCATGGCGGCATGCTGGCGGTGTTGATCGACAACGCGCTGGGCTACAACATTGCGCGAACGCGCCAGCAGGGCGTGGTCACCGCACATCTGTCGATTGACTATCTCGAAGCGGTGTCGCTGGGAGACTGGCTTGAATCCCATGTGCGCCTGACCAAGTCGGGCGGCCGCCTGTGCTTTGCCGAATGCGTGCTGCGCGTTGCCGGCCGCGAGGCGGTGCGTGCCAGCGGCATCCTGCCTATCGTCAAAAGCGCGCCCTGACGAAGAGATCACGATAATTTCGCCGCGGTGCAAAAAGTGGCTGAAAAACCTTGCTATAATTCTCGCTTGTTCTGCAAGACACCAAGCTGCAGAAAAATGCGGGAATAGCTCAGTTGGTAGAGCGATACCTTGCCAAGGTATAGGTCGACGGTTCGAACCCGTTTTCCCGCTCCAAATCATGAAAAGGGAAGCTTTGCAGCTTCCCTTTTTTCATGGCGCAACGCACAGCTGCGGTGCGGGTTGAATGCGATAGAATTTCCGTCTTGCTGCGATGCGCAACGCCGCGCAGCATGGCGCCCCGATGGTGAAATTGGTAGACACTGCGGACTTAAAATCCGCCGCTTTCCGTAAAAGGGGCGTGCCGGTTCGACCCCGGCTCGGGGCACCAAGAGATAAGCGCAGCAACGGTTTGTTGCTTCGGTTTTTGTAGCAAGATTTGCAAAATCTTCCCGGGCGCAGTTCCGCAAAATTAGCTGCTGTTCCGCAATTCAGCGCACGGGCTTCACCTTCTTGCCCACCTTGTGGCGGATGTAGTGAACCGTCATCCCCTCGGTTGTGTGGCCGAGCAGCGCCTGAGCCTCGCGCGTTCCCCCTTACTCGTCAACCGATGTGGCCGCAGTGGCGCGCAAATCGCGGAATTGGAATTCCGCCTTTGAAACGCCTGCGGCTGTGCGCGCCGCATCAAATCGCGTGCGAAACATCGCTGTAGTCATTGGGCGCCCAGACTCATTCACCAGCAGCTGCATGGTGGGCGCTTGGAACTGCGATTTGTAGGCGCGGATTTCCATGAGCAGCTCATGCAGCTCTCCCGTTATCTCGATTCTCAGTTTCGCAGAGGTTTTTCCCTGCAGAACATGAAGCATCCCATTGGCGATATGGCTTTCGCTCATTCGCAGCACATCGGCGGGACGCTGGCCTGTGAGGCTGGCGAGGCGCAGCACAAAGCGTAGAGGGGTGCCCGCCTTCTCCATCACAAGATCCATCATCCCAGTGCTTACGATTACATCCCGGCCTGACTCCTTGAAGCCGCGTACCCCTGCGCATGGGTTTGGTGCACTCGTCATTCCTTGCTCTCTGGCAAAGTTCCACATGTGCGAGAACAGCGCTTTCTCGCGGTTAGCACGGACTTGGCCCAGGCTTGGTGGAACCGGCTTTGGCTTCTTGCCCGCGGCGATGCCCGTCTGATTGTCCAACTCCGCTTGCTTTTTTGTCTCTGATACTCGCCAGTCCATGAATTGGCGAATATGGACCGGCTCAATGTTGTCCAGAGGCGCTGGTGGGTCACCAAAAAACCGAAGCAGCCACTCCATTTCTTTGAGGTTGTCTGATTGAGTGCGCGGCGCCTTCAGCGGCAGCGCTTTTGCTCGGTACTGCTGGGCCACATCAACAAAGGTATGTTGCGCGCCTGCTGGGCGCTGTGCCACTGTGAGCGCAGCCCATTTCTGCACGGCGCTCACATAGTCCGATCCCAAAGGTATCTCCTTGCGAGGCTTCCCACCGGTGTCGAGGTAGTAGTGGATCTTCTTCCCGCGCTCCCGGGCGCGCATGCCCTTGGGAAGGTTGCTCCATCGGCTTGGTTTGCGGCCCATATTAGCGAGCGCCTACGACGCGTGGTTGCCAGCGCGGAGAATTTCGCTCTGGTGCTGTTTCCTTCTTCCCCTCTACGGCGCCCCGCGTGACCACGGCATGGCCAATCGCATTCACGCGGAAGGGGATGCCTTCTGTCCGAAGCCAGTCGATCTGCAGCGACTTGAGCTTGCGGCCGGTGAGTGTAGCCAATTCATCCTGGCTCAGAAATAGCGGACTCATAGGTGAGCGCTCCTATAAAAAAGCCCGCTTGCTGGGCGGGCTGGTCAAATTTGGGGATGGGTGCGCGCCTGTCGCGGCGCTCTCGTTTGCGGCGGCTCATGTGGTGGCGCCGCCTTGCGCAGCGCGGGCAGCGATGGCGGTGTCATGGTCGATGTACTGCATGTCCACGGCTGGTCGCGTTTTCCCGTCGATGTATTCCTTCGGCCACGCGCGATCCACCCCACGCATCGAGGCCTGGCGGAATGCCTGCTCTTGCGTGAAGACGTGCGCCTTGCTCACGTCCGTGGTGTAGCCCTTTCCGTCCTTGGCCCACCAAACAACATCGTTCCCGACATAGCTGCGGGTGTCTTGCAGATACCAGCCGCCTGCATCGCGCGCATCCTCCTGCGCCTTGGCGGGCGCGTCGGCTTCTTCCCGGTACTCGTCCAGGCACTTATGCAGCCGGTCGATGTACTCCTGCGGATTACAGTGACGGCAACCATCGCCCACCACCCGTTGCGCGAAGGTGCAGACGCATTTTTCCTGTCCCTGGCCCGCAAGCTGGGTTGCATGCTCCTGCGCCGGGGCAAAGTGGTCCTGGCGCACTTCGATCTGCTCAGCCGTCAGCGGCTCGCGCGATGGCTGGGCCGTTACTTGAACTGGCGCAGTAGGGATGGCCAAGTTTTGCAGCAGTGTTTCCGCTTGCTGCAGCGTGAGCACGTCATCGCTGAAGGATGACCAAGCGTGTCGGCGCAGGTTCCATACCTCACGGAACCCGCGAGGATTCCAGCGAGCGATTGCGTAGTGGCCTTTCACCCCATCGGCCCGGTCAGAGAGATACAAGAGCCACGGCTCGCGCGCGGGCAGCTCCACCTCGGCAGGCACTGCCACGGCTGCGGGCGCTGGTGGGGCGGCTTGCAGGGTGGGGCTGCGGCGCGGCAATTCCATCCACGCGACCACCGGTGTGCTCACGGACCAATGCGTTTCTTCGTGGGCGTTGTTCTCGTACCAGCCTGCAGGGCAGAAATACTGGTCCTTTTCTTCGCTGTACTCGCCGGTTTCGGCGTCGTCTTCCGCCATTTCCAGAATGAACTGCGGCGCCCACATGGCGCGGATCGGCACCTTTGCGCCTTCGGTCCAGGCCAGTACATAGCGGCCTGCCTCTGGCTTCTCGATCGCTGGGTCATGCGCCGCGTCCGCACGGTGCAGGCACTTCGCTGCTGCCTGGGAGGGCAGATCGCGGAGCACCTGGCCGACCAGCGCTCGCACGGCCGCAACGCTGCCGAACTCGATGTAGCCCGCTGCGTTCTCGCGGCCGCCGACATGCAGGATGCGCTGGCCCAGGTTCATGCCGGCCGTGGCAATCGGCTCTGGAAGCTCCTGCGCCTCCTGCTCTATTCCCCGCAAATCTGCGGAGATTGGCGCCGTAATCTCCGCATGCGCGGTGGGTTGTGTCTTGTGGGTCATGGATTTATCCCCGTTTATTCGATGGCAATAATTTGGTGGGCGGGGCCGTGGCCACGCCGCTGCGTCAGATGGCCGCCGAGAGGGCGGTGATGATGTCGCGGGCGACAGGCGGGCAAACGGCGTTGCCCAAAAGGTGGATTGCCTCGCGCCGCGTGCGTGGCAACTGGTAGTCAGCAGGGAATCCCATTGCCGCCCGGCATTCGTCCGGTGACAGCATCCGCATGCACGTGCTGATCGAGCGCGGTCTGGGCGCCGGTCACGATCTGCGTGCGGCGCGCCTCCTTCTCCGCAGTCACCAGCTTTTCCTTGGTCAGCCGGGTCGAGCGGGCCAGGCTGCGCAAGTCCGCCACGGTGCGGCGCAACAGTTCGACGTCCGAGATTTGCGCCAGCGCGCCGGCCTCGGTGGCTTCCAGCATGTCCTCGGCCTTCTTCAGCGCCTTGCACGCCGCCTCGGTGTCGGCGAATTCCTGATCGGTGGCTGGCTTGGCTGGGATGCGCTCGATGAAAGCGCGCAGCGCCTCGGCGCCCGTGCAGCCTTCGATCATGGCCTCCCGCAGCGCTGCGTTCAAGCTCTTGTGTTCGAATCCGTCATCGAGCATGAAGGTGAGGCCGTCGAAGCTGGCGGAGTACTTGCCACTGGTGCCCACGCATGGGGACAGTTCTTCGCCGATGATTTCCTCGGCCAGCGGCCTGGCCAGTGCTTCGAACTGGTGGCCGGCGTCGAAGATGCGCTGTGTGGCCGCATCCACCTCGGCCGTGATGCCGGTGGCGAGCTTCTTTATCAGCTCGGCTCGCGTCATGTAGGGACTGCAGGCCATCATTGCCGGCGCGTCGCTGGCGTTGAAGTGCTGCGCGCGGTGGGCGTGCCACTCGGGGCTGCCTTGCACGAGCGAAACGATTTGCATAGTCATGGTTGTTCCAGTTCGGCCACACGGGCGTCGAAAATTTCAGTGACGCGCAGGCGCTGCGCTTCGTCGGTGATGGCCTCAAGCAGGCCGCCGAACTCGTAGAGCTTGTCCAGGTCCACGCATTCACGCATCGCCTGGGCGAGGTCATCGGGGTTGGTCGTCGGCGCCTGCGCGCGCTTGGCCGCCTGTTCGCGCAGCTGCTTTTCCTGCTCGGGCGTGACAGTTGCTTTCGAGTTGAGCCAAGCCAGCACATCGGCAATGGCTTTGCCCTGGGTGATGCCGTCCAG